>NZ_JAJNHJ010000024.1:0-38727 GCF_022386965.1 Mammaliicoccus sp. B-M6 | reverse complement strand
CTGTTCCCATGCCGAACACAGAAGTTAAGCTCTTTAGCGCCGATGGTAGTTGGGCTTACGTTCCGCGAGAGTAGGACGTTGCCGGGCAAATATTTAATTTTATTATTCCACAGTAGCTCAGTGGTAGAGCTATCGGCTGTTAACCGATCGGTCGTAGGTTCGAGTCCTACCTGTGGAGCCATGGCCCCTTGGTCAAGCGGTTAAGACACCGCCCTTTCACGGCGGTAACACGGGTTCGAATCCCGTAGGGGTCATTTTTTATGGAGAATTAGCTCAGCTGGGAGAGCATCTGCCTTACAAGCAGAGGGTCGGCGGTTCGAACCCGTCATTCTCCACCATTTAATTTAATAAGCTGGAGGGGTAGCGAAGTGGCTAAACGCGGCGGACTGTAAATCCGCTCCTTCGGGTTCGGCAGTTCGAATCTGCCCCCCTCCACCATTTTTGGGCTATAGCCAAGCGGTAAGGCAACGGACTTTGACTCCGTCACTCGCTGGTTCGAATCCAGCTAGCCCAGCCATTAAGAGCCATTAGCTCAGTTGGTAGAGCATCTGACTTTTAATCAGAGGGTCAGAGGTTCGAATCCTCTATGGCTCATAAGTAAGAGACATTAGTTAATCTAATGTCTCTTTTTTATTGATGAAAATATGCATAAAACGATGTATATACGTATAAATATTTGGAATATATTAATATTATCCACAAACCCTTATATAGCTTGATGTAAGTGCTTACATATACTAGAATATAATAGTAATGCAAATTAAGGGGGATTTGAAATTATGAAAAAGAGCATTGAAATAATCGGTGCACCAACTGCTTTTGGTCAAAGAAAATTAGGCGTTAATTTTGGACCAGATGCATTGAGATATGCTGGTTTGATTGAAAGAATAGAAAATATAGGTCACCATGTCATAGATAAAGGTAATGTAGAATCACCTAATATTGATATGAAAAAATATAAAAGCGAACAAGAAGGTTTAAGAAATTTAGATGAAGTAATTTCATTTTCAAATAACTTATATGAATCCGTAAATGAAACGATGAATAATGGTAACTTTCCATTAATTTTAGGTGGGGATCATTCATTATCAATTGGATCAATCGCTGGTATCAGTAAACACTATAGTAATCTCGGTGTTATTTGGTATGATGCACATGGAGATTTAAATACATTAGATTCTTCACCAAGTGGTAATATTCATGGAATGCCATTAAGAGTCTTAATAGGTGAAGGTAATGAAGAATTAATGAATATCGGTGGATATAAGAACAAAGTAAAACCTGAAAATATCGTTCTAATTGGCATGAGAGATTTAGATGATGGTGAAAAGGAATATATTAAAAAATCAGGTATACGTACATATACAATGGCAGATATAGATAAACTTGGCATGAATCAAGTTATATCTGAAACGATAGATTACTTAAAGGATAAAACGGATGGTGTACATCTTTCATTGGATGTTGATGCATTAGATCCAGTCGAAACGCCTGGTACGGGCACAACAGTACCAGGAGGCGCAACATATAGAGAAAGTCATTTAGCTATGGAGTTACTCCATGAGTCAAATTTAATCGTATCTGCTGATTTAGTCGAAGTAAATCCTCTAATCGATGAATATAATAAAACGGCTCACCAAGCAATTGGGTTAATGGGATCATTCTTTGGAGAGAAATTATTATAATTGACAATCATAGATAAAATATACTTTAATAAAGAAGTCTCTTTTATAGAGGCTTTTTTTGTTTTATATATAATTAAATTAACAATATATCTCAAAAATTGTTATAATAAGCACTAGGTAAATGAAACACGGAGGAGATACTATGCAGTTACCTGACATTTTTGGTGAATTAAGTGCCTTAAAAGTTATAACAGGTATACTTGATTTAATTATTGTATGGTATGTATTGTACTTAATTATAACTGTCGTTAAAGGTACAAAAGCGATACAACTATTAAAAGGTATATTTTTCATCATAATTGGTAGAACAGTAAGTAATTTTTTGAATTTGACGACTACTACGCTTTTATTTGATTTTGTATTGCAATGGGGATTTTTAGCAATCATTGTAATATTCCAACCAGAGTTTAGAAGAGCGTTGGAACAATTAGGGCGAGGAAGTCTATTTAAACGAGTAAATGTAGCGACATCAGCAGAACAAGAAAGGTTAACTGATAGTGTTGATAAAGCTGTTCAGTATATGGCTAAAAGAAGAATAGGTGCATTAATTGTATTCGAGAAAGAAACAGGTCTTCAAGACTACATAGAAACAGGTATACCTATTAATGCTGATATTTCTCAAGAATTACTCACAAATATTTTTATTCCAAATACACCATTACATGATGGTGCGATGATCATACGTGAACAAAAAATTGCTACAGCAGCAAGTTATTTGCCGTTATCTGACAGTCAAAAAATTTCTAAAAGTTTAGGAACGCGTCATAGAGCAGCTGTAGGGATTTCAGAAGTATCAGATGCATTTACAGTTGTAGTATCAGAAGAAACAGGTTCAATATCTGTAACAATTGATGGTCGATTAAGAAAAGAAATATCAAGTGAAGCCTTTAGAGAGTTACTAGTTGAGCATTGGTTTGGTTCTGTTCAAAACAGAAAGGATGTGAAGTAGATGCTAGAATCTAAATGGGGTTTACGATTTGTAGCTTTAATTTTAGCGCTACTCATGTTCTTATCAGTAAATAATGTGTTCGGTAGTTTGTTTTCGGAAAATGCTTTGAAAAGTTCAGATCATGTAATAGAAGATGTTCCGGTAGATACAATTTATAATACGAAAGAATTATATTTATCAGGAGCACCTAAAACTGTGGATGTAAAAGTTTCTGGTCCACAATCTACAATATTACAAGCTGAAAAATTATTGAATTTTAAAGTAGAATTGGATTTGAAAAACAAATCAGTAGGACAATATAAAGAAAACTTTAAAATTAAAGGACTTAGTGATGAACTTAAAGCGACAGTTGTGCCTAAAAGCGCAAATGTAACGTTACAAGACAAAGTTTCTAAAAAATATCCAATTGAAGCAGAGATTAACCAAAACAGAATTGCTTCTGGATATGAGCTAGTAGGAGAAACTGTTAATCCATCACAAGTAACGATTACAGGTGGACAAGAAGAACTTAATAAAATTGCTTATGTTAAAGCTACTTTAGATGAAACGAAGCAATTAACAGATGATACGACTGAAAAAGCGGGTATCAGTGTACTCGATAGCAATTTAAATAAACTAGACGTACAGATTAGACCAGATACTGTTAACGTCAATATTAAAGTTGCAAGATCTAGTAAAACTGTGACATTAAATCCTGTTACAAAAGGTAGTGCATCTAAAAATATAAATATTGATGATATTACTTTAGATAAAACCGAAGTTAAAATATATGGTTCGAGAAACGTTCTTGATGGTATAGGATCAATAGATGTACCTGTCGATATTTCAAATGTTGACGGTGATACATCTAAAAAAGTAAGTCTTAGCTTGCCTGATGGTGTGGACGAAGCAGAATTTAAAAATGTCGAAGCAAAAATAGAAACTTCTAAAAACTAATGGAATTAAAGGAGAATTATAATGGGCAAATATTTTGGTACAGATGGTGTTAGAGGTGTAGCTAATTCTGAGTTAACACCAGAAATCGCATTTAGATTAGGTAGATTTGGTGGTTATGTATTATCAAAGAAACATGGTAGTGAAAATCCTAAAGTATTAGTAGGTAGAGATACACGTGTTTCTGGCGAAATGTTAGAAGCAGCTCTAATCGCTGGTCTTTCATCAATTGGTGCAGAAGTCATGAGATTAGGTGTTATTTCAACTCCAGGTGTAGCTTATTTAACGAGAGAAGTGGATGCAGATTTAGGTGTTATGATCAGTGCGTCACACAATCCGGTAGCAGATAATGGAATTAAATTCTTTGGTCCAGATGGTTTCAAATTAACGGATGATGAAGAATTAGAAATTGAAAAGTTATTAGATTCTACAGAAGACAATTTACCAAGACCAACAGGTAACCAATTAAATCATATTTCTGATTACTTTGAAGGTGCTCAAAAATATATAAGCTATATTAAATCAACTGTTGATGGAGATTTAGATGGATTGAAAATTGTCCTAGATGGTGCACATGGTGCTACTTATTCTCTTGCGCCATATTTATTCGGTGATTTAGAAGCAACTAGCGAAACAATCGGTTGTAAGCCAGATGGTTATAATATTAACTTAAATGTTGGTTCTACACACCCAGAAGAATTAGCTAAAGCTGTTATTGAACATGGTGCAGACCTTGGTTTAGCTTTTGATGGTGATGGGGATAGAATCATTGCTGTAGATGATAAAGGACAAATCGTTGATGGTGACCAAATCATGTATGTGTTAGCTGAAGATATGGCACAAAATGGTGAATTAAAAGATAATATGGTCGTTTCAACAGTAATGAGTAATTTAGGTTTCTATAAAGCACTAGAAGAAAAAGGTATTAAATCTAACAAAACTAAAGTTGGAGATAGATATGTTGTAGAAGAAATGCGACGTGGTTCTTACAGCCTTGGTGGAGAGCAATCAGGTCATATCGTTATGATGGATTATAATACGACTGGTGATGGGTTACTGACTGGTGCGCATCTTGCAAGTATCGTTAAAAGATCAGGCAAAAGTTTAAGTGACTTAACAAGCAAAATGAAAAAATATCCACAAAAATTAGTAAACGTTAGAGTTTCTGATAAATATGGTGTTGAAGAAAATGCCAAAGTTTCTGAGATTATGACTAAAGTTGAAGTTGAAATGAATGGCGAAGGTCGTATATTAGTAAGACCATCAGGTACTGAACCACTTGTTCGTGTAATGGTTGAAGCTAAAACAGAAGAAGATGCTGAAAGATTTGTTAACAGCATTGCAGAAGTAGTAGAACAAGAGATGGGAATTGAATAAATATATTATTAATCTGAGACAACTTTTATGTGTCTCAGATTTTTTATTTTATTTATTACAACTGTTATTATTATATTTTTATGAGAAAATTGCACTAAATATAGTATTATAATTGCACAACATACAATTTCATTGTAGAATGAAGAGAGCTTTCTTAAGGAGGATTGTGAGGTTTATCGAAATAAGGAAACTTATAGCGCCTGAACAAAGAACATACGCGATTGAAGAGGCATGTATAATCAGATACATGCTGAATGAGTGTTATGAACTTTGTTGACGAGGAGGATAGTTATCGAATTATCGGCGGATGCTATCCCGGATGTGGCTCATTCGAAGTTCAATGTTTAAAGCATATAGGTGACTGTATGTCCAAAGCCATTGAAATAGCCATAAATTGAACAGAGTATTGAAAGCGACTAGACTAAAATTTTAAAAGTCTGACCGCTTATTTAAAATTGGAGGAATTTTGATTATGTGTGGAATAGTAGGATATATAGGTACAGCAAATGCTAAAGAATTATTACTTAGAGGATTAGAAAAATTAGAATATAGAGGTTATGATTCAGCTGGTATTGCTGTAAGAAATGAAGAAGAAATTAAAGTATTTAAAGAAAAAGGAAGAATTGCTGAATTACGTAAAGCAGCTTCTGATGACTTTGATGGAAATATTGGTATTGGACATACACGTTGGGCAACTCACGGTGTGCCAAACTATGAGAACGCTCACCCTCATCAATCAACATCAGGTCGTTTCACATTAGTACACAACGGTGTTATTGAAAACTATGAACAACTTAAAAATGAATTTTTATCAGGTATCACTTTTAAATCAGATACTGATACTGAAGTTATTGTTGAATTAATTGAACACTTCTCAAACGAAGGTTTAACTACAGAAGATGCTTTCAATAAAGTATTATCATTATTACACGGTTCATATGCATTAGGTTTATTAGATGAACAAGATGCTGACACAATCTATGTAGCTAAAAACAAATCACCATTATTAGTTGGTATCGGTGATGGATTTAACGTAATTGCTTCAGATGCAATTGCTATGTTAGCTGTAACAGATACTTATAAAGAATTAGTCGACAACGAAATTGTTATCGTAAAACGCGATGAAGTGATCATCAAAGACCAAGAAGGTAACGTAATCGAAAGAGATAGCTATAAAGCTGAAATCGATGCTTCAGACGTTGAAAAAGGTACTTACGATCACTACATGTTAAAAGAAATTCACGAACAACCAGGTGTTATGCGTAACATTATTCAAAATTACCAAGATGAAGAGGGTAACCTTAAAATCGATAAAGAAATTATTGAAGATGTTGCACAAGCAGATAGAATTTATATCGTTGCATGTGGTACAAGTTACCATGCTGGTTTAGTAGGTAAAGAATACATTGAAAAATGGGCAGGCGTTCCTACTGAAGTACATGTAGCTTCAGAGTTTGTTTACAACATGCCTTTATTATCTGAAAAACCATTATTCATCTTTATTTCACAATCAGGTGAAACAGCAGATAGCCGTGCAGTATTAGTAGAAGCTAAACGTTTAGGTCACAAAGCATTAACAATTACAAATGTACCAGGATCAACTTTATCTCGTGAAGCGGATCATACATTAATTTTACACGCTGGACCTGAAATCGCTGTTGCATCAACTAAAGCATATACAGCACAAATCGCAGTATTAGCAATTCTTTCTCAAGTAGTTGCGAATGCACATAACAAAAATACTGGCGTAGATATTATTCCTGAATTAGCGAAAGTAACAACTGCAATCACTGCAATTGTTGACGATGCGCCTAAAATGGAACAAATCGCTAAAGATTTCTTAGAAACAACACGTAACGCATTCTTTATTGGACGTACAATGGATTACTACGTAGGTCTTGAAGGTGCATTGAAACTTAAAGAAATTTCTTATATCCAAGCAGAAGGATTTGCTGGAGGAGAATTAAAACACGGTACAATTGCATTAATTGAAGAAGGTACACCAATCATTGCATTAGCTACACAAGAAAAAGTTAACTTATCAATTCGTGGTAACGTTAAAGAAGTTGTAGCACGTGGTGCTAATCCATGTATTATTTCTATGGAAGGTTTAGAACACGATCAAGATACGTATGTAATACCACACGTTCATGAAATGTTATCACCACTTGTATCAGTAATCACATTACAATTAATCTCTTACTACGCTGCATTACACAGAGGTTGTGACGTAGATAAACCACGTAACTTAGCTAAATCAGTTACAGTTGAATAGATTGATGTTGAACACCTGAGCTACTCGCTCAGGTGTTTTTTTGTAAATTTTGAATATATTATATATGGTTAGGCGTGTATGATGGCAGTAGTAACAAAAGTCGGAGGAATTGTAACTAAGGAGGTCCATGTCCATAGTAACAAAAGTCTGGAGAATTGTAACTAAGGGGGTCTATAGTAACAAAAGTCTGGGGAATTGTAACTAAGGCAGCCCATAGTAACAAAAGCCCGTGGAAATGTAACTAAGGTGGCCCATAACATATTAACAAACTTTCTCTATTCAACAGCGCATATAATTTTTGTTGAGCTTTTATATTGAAAAATATACTATAGGGGGGTATAGTATTAATTGAAGAGAGGAAGTGATTGTATGAGTGAATATTTACATGAACATACTGTAACACCTAGAACTAAAGAGGAAAAAGATAAAGTGATCAATAGACTAAAACGTATTGAGGGTCAAGTGCGTGGTATTCAAAGTATGGTTGAGGAAGATAGATATTGTGTGGATATATTAGTTCAAATTAGTGCGATACAGTCTGCTTTAAAAAATGTTGGATTTGCGGTAACGGAAAGACATATTAAACATTGTGTGACGGATGCTATTCAAAATGGTGAAGGCGAAGAAACAATAGATGAATTAATGAGTGTACTTAAACAATTTTCTAAGTAAGGAGGTAAACGAAATGAGTGAATCTAAACATGTTACTGTTGGTGTAACGGGTATGACATGTGCAGCATGTTCCAATCGTATTGAAAAAGTGTTAAACAGAATGGATGGCGTTGATGCTCAAGTGAATTTATCAACTGAGAAAGCATCCATCACTTTCAATAATGACGCTACAAATTTATCGGATGTTACAAATAAAATTGAAAATCTCGGATACGGTGTCTTAACTGAAAAGGCTGAATTAGATGTCTATGGTATGACGTGTGCAGCATGTTCTAACCGTATTGAGAAAGTACTCAATCGACAAGAAGGTATCACACAAGCAACAGTTAATTTAACGACTGAACAAGCTAATGTCGAATACAATCCTGAAATTATAGATGTTAAAAGTATTATTAATAAAATTAAAAATTTAGGCTATGACGCTGCTACTAAAAGTGATGTTCAAAATCAAACAACGCATAAAGAACAAGAAGTACAAAAAATGAAAACTAAACTGATTATTTCTGCTATTTTATCGTTGCCACTTTTATTGACGATGTTTGTGCATTTATTTAATATGCCTATGCCTCATATCTTAATGAATCCTTGGTTTCAATTTATACTAGCAACACCTGTTCAATTTATCATTGGCTGGCAGTTCTATGTTGGCGCTTATAAGAACTTGAAAAATGGTGGTGCTAATATGGATGTATTAGTGGCATTAGGAACAAGTGCAGCATATTTTTATAGTTTATATGAAGCTATCAAAACAATTGGTAATCCATCTTATATGCCGCATTTATATTTTGAAACAAGTGCAGTGTTAATTACTTTAATCTTGTTTGGGAAATATTTAGAAAAACGCGCTAAAAGTCAAACAACGAATTCTTTATCATCTTTATTAAATTTACAAGCTAAAGAAGCAAGAGTTATTCGTGATAATAAAGAGATCATGATACCTATTGATGATGTCGTTGTCGGTGATATATTGAACATCAAACCAGGTGAAAAGATACCGGTGGACGGTATTATTGAAAAAGGGCGTACATCAATAGATGAATCTATGATTACAGGTGAATCTATTCCTGTTGAAAAAACGATAAATGAAGAAGTCATTGGTTCAACGATTAATAAGAATGGTTTAATTCATGTAAAAGCAACAAAAGTAGGTGAAGATACGGCACTTGCTTCTATTGTTAAAATTGTAGAAGAAGCGCAAGGATCTAAAGCACCTATCCAAAGACTAGCAGATGTTATTTCTGGTTATTTCGTTCCGATTGTTGTTGGGTTATCAATCTTAACATTTATCATATGGCTAACATTAGTAGATCCAGGTCAGTTTGAACGTGCATTAGTAGCAGCAATTGCTGTGATTGTCATTGCTTGTCCATGTGCGCTTGGATTAGCTACACCAACATCCATTATGGTTGGTACGGGTAAAGCTGCCGAGAATGGCATATTATTCAAAGGTGGCGAACATTTAGAACGTACACACCAATTAAATACAATCGTGCTAGATAAGACTGGTACAATTACAAAAGGTAAACCTGAAGTTACGGATTATACTGGTGACGTAGAAACACTCAGTCTATTAGCAAGTGCAGAAAAAGGTTCAGAACACCCTCTTGCTGAAGCAATTGTTGCATACGCTACAGAACAAGAAGTCGCATTAAATGATGTAGACGATTTTAATGCAATACCTGGATATGGTATTCAAGCAACTATACAGAATAAAGAAATATTAGTCGGCAATCGAAAATTAATGACAAGACATGGTATCGAAACGACATCATTTGAACAAGACATGTCTAATTTAGAACAAGAAGGTAAAACAGCTATGTTAGTTGCTGTTGATCGTACATTTAAAGGTATTGTCGCAGTTGCGGATACAATTAAAGAAAGTGCACCAGAAGCGATTAAACTGCTTCAAGATGAAGGCTTAGAAGTCGTGATGCTTACTGGTGATAACGAAAGAACAGCTCAGGCTATCGCAAATCAAGTAGGTATTCAAAAAGTCATTTCTGAAGTATTACCAAATGAAAAAGCTGATAAAATTAAAGAAATTCAAAGTACTGGCAAAAAGGTTGCAATGGTCGGTGATGGAGTTAATGATGCGCCAGCGTTAGCAATATCAGATATTGGTATCGCAATTGGGACTGGCACTGAAGTTGCGATTGAAGCGGCAGATGTAACAATTCTTGGTGGAGAATTATTACTTATCCCAAAAGCAATTAAAATAAGTCATGCAACAATTAAAAATATTAAACAAAACTTATTCTGGGCATTCGGCTATAATACAGCAGGCATACCAATTGCTGCAATAGGTATTCTAGCGCCTTGGGTTGCAGGTGCTGCAATGGCATTAAGCTCTGTAAGTGTCGTAACAAATGCATTAAGATTAAAAAAAGTTAAATTATAAATACTTCATTCACACTCATATATAAATGGGTGTGAATTTTTTTATGAATCATTTTATTGTAAAATAAAAAGTAATGACAATGCATATAAATAAAAATTGTCATGTTCATACTTAAGTCTTACACTTATTCAGCGTTATATATTATATAATTAAGTTTCATCATTATGTTTTATTTATTATTATTGAGAGTTTTTATTTACAAAGCAATAAAATGAGAAAGATATCAACTTAAAGGAGCAAATTAATGGAGAGTTGGATTACAAGTGTAATGGAACAATTTGGCTATTTTGGTATTGCCTTATTGATATTATTGGAAAATGTTTTCCCACCCATACCATCAGAGGTTATTTTAACATTTGGAGGTTTCATGACAACGAAGTCAGATCTAACAGTCTTAGGTGTAGTCGTTGCATCTACAATAGGTTCTGTAGGCGGTGCGGTCATATTATATTGGATTGGTCGTATTCTAAATGTTGAAAGAATCGAAAGAATTATCGAGAAATGGGGTAAATATCTTAGGTTAACGAAAGAAGATGTAAGAAAAGCGGATGCTTGGTTCGATAAATATGGACCATGGACTGTATTCTTCTGTAGATTTATTCCACTTATTCGAAGTTTAATATCCGTTCCGGCTGGTATGAGCGGTATGAATCAATGGTTATTTTTAGTATTAACGACAATTGGTACATTGATATGGAATTTAGTATTAGTACTGGTAGGTGCTAAAGTAGGAGATAATTGGCATCAAATCGTCAATTATATGGATGTTTATTCTAACTTTATGTACGCAGTTATTGCAATTGGTATAATTGTATTTGGCATTTGGTTTATTAGGAAGAAGAAAGTTTCATAACTTAAACAATGAAGGTGATACAATGATAACTTTATGTGAGCAGTTAAATGATAGACATTATGAATTATTAGCTTTAGCAGATGACAATCAACATGCTGTTAGTGATTATGCTTCTAGAGGTCAAGTATATGTTTATCAACAAGATCATCAAGATATCGGAATTGCAGTTGGGTTATTAACGAGACCCAATACATATGAGTTAGTTAATTTAGCAGTTGATCCTCAATTTCAAAATCAAGGTATAGGGAAATTATTAATTGACCATTTGATTAATGAAGCGAGAAAATTACATTGTCATACAATAACTGTTGGAACAGGTAACTCAGGTATTGGGCAATTGAAACTTTATCAACAAGCTGGATTTAGAATGAAATCAATAGATATTGATTATTTTGTAAAGTATTACGAAGAACATATCTTTGAGAATGGTATACAATGCAAAGATATGGTGAGATTAGAGATGGAATTATAATAAAATGGCCTATACGGATTCAATGTAAAATTGTATCGTATAGGTTTTTTTACTTTTCAAAACAAAGTAGTATACTTTTTATAGTATATAAAGTATACTATAGTTAACTAATAAATAAGAAGAGGTGCAAGTTATGTTTCATGGTAAAGATGCAAATTTAGTTAAAGGCATTACATTAAATGTTAAAGATTTAGAAAAAATGACAGTATTTTACGACAGTATTCTAGGATTAAATATAAAAAGTAAAGATGACAAACAAACAGTATTTGAGATTGGTAACTCAGGTCATACTATTACATTAAATTTATTAGTAGATGGTAGAGAACCAAGTATGAGAGAAGCTGGATTATTCCATCTAGCAATATTATTACCAACAACTGCTGATTTAGCAGACTTTTTATTACATGCTTCAAGATTAAATGTAAGATTAGGTGCTGGGGACCATATCGTGTCAGAAGCATTGTATTTAAATGATCCAGAAGGCAATGGTTTAGAAATTTATAGAGATAGAGATCCAGAAACTTGGGTATGGAATGATGGCAATGTCAATATGGATACACATGAGGTAGACGCAGAAGCTTTAGTCAAACATGCATCAACTGAAGGTTGGAACGGTATGCCTGAAGGTGCTAAGATTGGACACTTACATTTAAAAACAAGCAACATCAATGAAAGCAAAGATTTTTATATTGATACATTAGGATTAAAAATTGTTGTAGGTAACTTCCCTAATGCATTATTCATGTCAACGAAAGATTACCATCACCATATTGCAATTAATACTTGGCAATCTAATAAAAAACGCGAAGATTTAGATCATAGTTACGGACTTGCCAATATTGATATGCAAATACCGAACAGAGGATCTGAAGTATTGATTTCACCAGATGGATTAAGATTCGATATTAATCCAGAATAATCATTATAAAATTAAGCCTTCCTATCCTATCATCTTTAATATAAGAGATGTTTCATGTACAATAAGTGAATATTCTAAATTCTTATATTAAAGGGGATGTAAGTATGCTTCTTGATTTGAAACATATTAATTGGATTAGAGAAGGCAAATACATATTAAAAGATATTTCTTGGGAAATAGTAGATGGAGAACACTGGGTCTTGTACGGATTAAATGGTGCTGGTAAATCTACCATTCTCGATATTATTAACGCATATACAGCACCATCATCTGGTGAATTTGAAATACTAGACATGAAACAAGGAAGACCAGGTTATTCTGCTGATGCTATTAGAAGGCAAATTGGTTATGTTTCATCATCTTTATTTAAGAAAATGAGACAACAGGACAATGCTTATACAACTGTTATTAGTGGTGCTTATGCGTCAATTGGTGTTTATGAAGAACCTACTGAAGAAATTAAAGAAAAAGCGAAACATATTTGTGAAACGCTAGGTATTACACATTATATAAATAGAAGGTTTGAAACGCTATCTCAAGGAGAACAAACGCGCGTATTGATAGGTAGAGCGTTAATGTCAGAACCGAGGTTGCTTATTCTTGATGAACCAACTAATGGATTAGACTTTGTAGCACGTGAAGATCTGTTAGAAAGAATTGAGTATATCGGTCAAGATAGTAATAGACCAACGATTATTTATGTGACACATCATTTAGAAGAAGTCTTACCAATCTTTAAAAACATACTTTTATTGAAAAATGGAGAAGTATTCCAATCAGGTGATATTCATTCGCTATTAAATAGTGATAATATGAGTAACTTATTTGGAATTGATGTGGATGTTACATTTAAAAATGATAGACCAATTTTATCTAAAAAGTAATATGCATTTTAAAAAATTGCCTTTATGTTGTGAGCATGAAATAATAGACATTGATAAATGATATGGAGGATTCAACATGACGATTCAAGCAGTTTTTTTAGATATGGATGGGACAATTTTAAATGAAGACAACAGAGTAACGAATCATACAAATGATGTTATTCAAGAAGTTAGACAAAAAGGCATTAAAGTATTTATTGCGACAGGAAGAGCATATGATGAAATTCCATATTTAGTACCAGAGAATTTTGAAGTTGATGGTATTTTATCTTCAAATGGTGCAGTAGGATATATTAATGGAGAAGAAATATTTAAACACCAACTGCCTATGGAAACAGTGCGTAAACTTGTAGATTTAGCAGAACAACATCAAATTTATTATGAGCTATTTCCATACTATAAAAATCGTATCGCCTTAAAACGTGATAAAACGTTATTACTTTCTGAAATCCAAACAGATGAATTGGGAGATGTAGAACGTAACGAATGGAAATCTCGACAAGAAGCTTTAAGTGAAAAAATCAATTGGGTTGATGAAATACCTGAAGATGCTTATTCTAAATTTTATTTCTTCAAAAAATACGAGTCAGAAATTAAAAAATGGGAAGAACTTATCGTACCTATGAAAGAAGAATTAGATATTTCAATCTCTCATTCAACAACTTGTAATTTAGAAACGATGCCTACAGGCGTTAACAAAGCAACAGCTATTCAAGCTACTTTAGACTATTTAGGAATTGCAGATGATACTGAAACGTTTGCGATTGGTGATAGTGATAATGATAGACAAATGCTCGAATTTGTAGATAATCCAATTGTGATGAAAAATGCACCTGATCATATTAAAGCGTTAGGTAGTGAAGTTACGAGACGTACAAATGTAGAAAATGGTGTCGCTGACTTTTTAAGTCAAAAGTTTTTAATTAATTAAATCAATATATGAAACCATGTCCGATATAAAGGAGCATGGTTTTATTTTATGAACAATAAGGTTGTTAGCAATATATTTTATGTGATTGTTTTATATACATTTGGATATAATACAATGAGTGATGTTTTAAAGGGGTGATGAAATGATTAAAACAGTAGTTTATGACTTATATGGCACGCTTTTTGATATAGATAGTGTGAGAGAAAAATGTGAAAAGTTATTCCCGGGAAATGGAGGTAGAATTGCTAAAGCATGGCGATATAAACTAATTGAGTACACACACGTGAGACAATTAGTGGATGAATATAAACCATTTAGTAAAGTGATTCGTGATTCACTTGAGTACGTACTCAGCAGAAATGATTTTGATTACTCATTGAAAGAAATTAACGAATGTATGGCAGCATATAATCAATTAACGCCATTTCCAGAAGTTGCGCACACATTAAAAGAATTATCAGAAGTTGATCAAATCATATTTAGTAATGGTAATAAAGAAATGATAGAACAAGTATTAGATTATTCAAATATCAAGAGTTACTTTAAGTTTATCTTGTCTCTTGAAGAGTTTGGGGTGTATAAACCAGATTCTAATGGATACGCTTTGTTAGAAGAAAATATTCCATATAATAAAGATGAAGTACTATTTGTATCATCAAATAAATGGGATATTGTTGGCGCACAAAAGTTTGGATTTCAAACGGCATGGGTTAATCGTAACTTTAGTGATTTTGAATATATAGAGGTTAAACCCGACTTTGAATTACAATCTTTATATAGTATTAAAGATTTAATATAAAAAAAGCGCTCAATCTATTGAATCTAGATTGAGCGCTTTATATGTAATCAATTAGGATTACTGGTTATTTGGAGGGTAAAGTGCATTTTTATTTTTATGATAGAAGTTCATTACACTTCCGTAAATGAAGTATGAAACAATAAACATAAAGATAAAGTACACAATATATCCAAGTACCGCGAATATAACTTGTAATACTGCTGGCATAAATGAAACAACAACTGCAACAACGATACCAATAATAGCTAAAACAATATATGCAACAACAACATAAAGTAAGTTACTGAATAATAATTTCCAAGCATTATTAGGACCTTTACTTGTAATATTCCAACCAATTGAGAATTTAGTGAATGTTGGTAACGATCTTTGATCAATATGAACAAGTACTGTGTTCATAATAAATATCACTACATAATATAATGGAATAAACACTGCGAATAGAACTAAAATCATAAATAACATGATAATTACAAATGATATAGACATTGCGCCGAAAGCTTCACTTGAACCGCTTGGTTGCATAATAGCCATAGATGTTCCGAATATTGCAAAGAAGATTAGTTCAACAACTAATACGACAATATAAATCGCTATGTACATTGCAACACTGATAACACCTATAATAACTGTAAGTTTTAATGTTTTAACGTAGTTTCCTTTTCGTAAGAACATAAATAAATCACTAAAGTTTGGCCCAATACCTAAGTCTGTATCTTTATAGTATTTAATCATGCCATAAGCTAAAGGAATTAAAACAAAGATATATAAACCAAGTGTTAATAAAAAGCCGAGTACCATAGTGACAAAGAATATTGCTAATCCTCCGCCAGAAGGTTCACCTGAGAAGTCTTGTGATGAAGCGAGTGAGACACCACCGATTAAGAATAATACACCCGGTATTAACATTATGAGAACCATAACGATTGATGCTAAAATAGAAAATAGAATAGTTTTTAAATGGAATCCCTGTCCATTTCTAAAGTAATCCAATTGGAACTTGAACATATGATTCACCTCTTGTCTTTTTGTATCATTAGGGTACCATAAAAAACTATGTAAATGTCATTTAATTGTCAAAAACTTTCTTGCATTTGTGAATTTTTCAAAAAAGTTATAAGCACTTTATTTGATATCCTACGTTTTAACTCATATATTTGAGGTACATTAGTTATAGGAGTGAGCTATGAAAAAGTTATTCCGCTTCATCGTTTACCTTGCAACATGGGTCGCTATTATTACCATGGTTATGCTTTTTAAAAGCCAAGGTGGATTCGATTTATTAAATCATTATGTTGAAGACGTAAAGAAGCAGATGAAAGAAAAAGAAGTAGCGATTCGTACGGAACAAATTAAAAAGAATGATAAAACAGATGACCGTTCACTTGGTAATTACTATCAAGAAGGTCAATGTACATTTTATGTATTTGAAGAAAGATTGAAAATTGATAAAAAAATTAGTTCATCATGGGGTGACGCTAAACATTGGGATGACCGTGCAAAAGAAGAAGGCTATAAAGTAAACGGACAACCTAGTGAAGGCTCAATCTTACAAACAGATTATGGTGAACTAGGGCACGTCGCAATAGTTGAAGAAGTAAAAAATGATGGTTCAATTGTTGTTTCTGATATGAACTATAAAAAGCCATATGAAGTGACTTCAAGGTTAATCACGCCAGATAGATTACACAACTATCGTTTTATACATGAAAAAATTTAAAGGAGTGTTTTATAATGAAGATTTTCGTAATAGGTGCTAATGGACAAATAGGAAGACATTTAGTTAAAGATTTAGTAGCAGAAGGCAATGAAGTTGTTGCAGGTATTAGAAAAAACAGTCAAGCAAGTTTCTTTGAAGACTTAGGTGCAACAACAGCACCACTAGATCTTGAATATGACGATATCAATGACATTTCTGAAAAAATAAAAGATGCAGATAAAGTTGTGTTTACAGCAGGTTCAGGTGGACATACTGGTGCAGACCAAACAATTATTATAGACTTAGACGGCGCAGTTAAATCTATTGAAGCAAGTAAAATAGCAGGTACGAAACATTTTGTAATGGTATCTTCATTTGATACAAGAAGATCAGCTTTTGAAGGAGATTTAAAACCTTACACAATAGCTAAACACTATGCAGATGAACATTTAAGAAATGCTAATATACCATATACAATCGTTCACCCTGGTGCATTAACAAATGATGATGCTATAGGAACAGTTACATTAGCTGAAGAAGTAGAACGTGGTAAAATACCTCGTAAAGATGTAGCGACTGTCTTGGTTGAAGTATTAAACAATGATGAGAAAATTGGTCAAGAATTCCAAGTCGTTTCAGGAGATGTTGAAATTAAAGAAGCGGTTGATCAATTTAATCAATAATCATAAAGGAGTCTTATGATGGTTAAATTCGCAATTTTGACAGATATACATGGAAATATCGATGCATTAAACGCGGTACTTTCAGATATCGATAATCGCACGGATATAGATCACATTTATAACTTAGGTGATAATATTGGTGTTGGCCATTGTACAAACGAAGTTCTTGAAGCAGTTACAAGCAGAAAAGATATGACATACATTGCAGGTAATCACGATGAAGCGATTATGTCAGTCGTTAACAACGAACCATATCCAGAAAGTTTGAAAAGTAAGTTCTATGAACATCATCAATGGATAGTAGAACATTTAGATAGTAAATATTATACCTTTTTAAATGAACTTAAACGTGAAGTTACAAAAGAAATAGACGGTTTAAAATTTTATTTCACACATTATCGAATACTCGAAGAAAATATGGATAAGCATATTAGTGAAGATCCATTTGAACCAATCGTAGATCCTTCGTTAGAACATGTACACGGATTATTTAACGGCGTAGATGCAGATTTTGTTACATTCGGACATAATCACGTGTTACATCACTTTGATGATATAGAAACAATATATTTTAATCCAGGATCAGTAGGGTTAAATAACGGTGCATACGCTGTGTATGGCATTGTAGAAGTTAAAGATGGTGCCATAAACGTAGAAAGAGTCAAAGTACCTTATGATAATCAACCATTCTTAGAAGGATTTGATGATAAGAAAGTACCAGGCAAACAATTAATATTTGAATCATTCATATAGAAGAAAACAGCCACAACATTGATGTTGTGGCTGTTTTTTTAATGTACGTGTTCTGTTTTTTTAATGTACGTGTTCTGTTTTTTTAATGTACGTGTTCTGTTTGTTCCATGCAACAGAGTAGGGAACTGTCATGCTGATGATCTGGTGTTTCTAATTGGATTGTTGCGTGATGTATAGATTTATGAATAAGTTTATGATTGATTTCTTCTATTATACTGTCGCATTCCTCCACAGTCTTATCTTTATCTACAACTGCATGACAACTTAAGGCTGTTAAATCACTTGTAATGGACCATATGTGCAAATCATGTACTTCTATTATATCTGGGTGCGACTTGATCGTTTCAGATATTTCATGAACATCGATATTTGATGGAGTGCCTTCCATCAGTACATTTAATGCAGACTTCGTAACACCATATCCGCTTCTAATAATTAATAGTGCCACAATAACACTTGCTATTGGGTCAGCTAATTTCCAACCGAATGCAATCATAATGAGTGCTGCTACGATTGCGCCAACTGAACCTAATAAATCTCCGAGTACATGAATGAATGCACCACGCATATTTAAGTTGTCTTTCGTATCAGACCCTTTAAACATTAACCAAGCTATGAAAATATTAACAAGTAAACCGATTGTACTTATGATTAACATGCCTGTGGAAGCGACTTCTGGCGGATCTATAAATCTAGAAATAGCTTCATAAAAGATATATATACTAATAGCAATTAACAAGACACCATTAATTAAAGCTGCTAAAATTTCAAATCTCTTGTAGCCATATGTCTTATTCTTATTGGAAACACGTTCACCGAATTTAAATGCCATTAATGCAATAAAGAGTGAAATGGCGTCGCTTAGCATATGTCCAGCATCTGATAGTAAAGCTAAACTATTTGTAATATATCCACCAATCACTTCTACTATCATAAATACGGCAATGATAATAAATGAAATGAGTAGTATTTTTTTATTATTTGTATGAACATGGTTGTGGTCATGTCCATGATGTTCATGTCCCATGAAAACACCTCCTAAATTGTTAATGTTTGGCATGCTCGATGGCTTGTTTTAATAATAAGATAACGTGATCATCATCGATTGAGTAATAAATACTTTTACCTTCACGTTCAAATTTAACAAGTCTAAGATTCTTTAAAAATCTTAATTGGTGCGACACGGAAGATTGACTGAGTGAAAGTGTTTCAGCTATACAACCTACAGAATGTCTTCCGGTACATAATAAATGTAATATCTTTACGCGAGTTGGATCGCTTAATGCTTTAAAAGTTTGTGATACAAGTAATAGTGTTTCATCATCTAAAATAGTATTTGTAGTCATATTATTCTCCTAACATATGAATATATGTTCATATGTTAATCTTATTAAAATTTATGGTATCTGTCAAATCATTATAAATTGACAAAATAGCTATATTTGTGAGATGTTCACTTAAAGTAAATTTTTTGGAGGATACTATGGTGAAAATACATGGCTTAACTGTAGATAATGAATCTAGATGTGAACATTATCAAACGCCGCTAGATATCATCGCGATTAAATTTAAATGTTGTAATAAATTCTATCCTTGTTACAAGTGCCATAATGAATGTGAAAAGCATGACATTAAGAGATGGGATCAGTCTGAATTTGATGAACACGCGATACTATGTGGCGTTTGTAAAGAAACGATATCCATCAATGATTATATGTTAAAAGAGGTATGCCCAAATTGTGATGCTCGCTTTAATCACCGATGCAAGTATCACCATCATTTATATTTTAAAATTTAAGTTGGTTTTCTATTTTAAAGGTAATTTATTACAAAACATGTTATAATATTTTTGACTTTAAAAATTTATCATTGAAATGAATGTGAATGTTGCATAGAGAGAAAAGGAGGACATTGAATGAAGGATTTGATTAAAGGTCATATATTAAGTGGCGAATTTGATACTGCATATAGATTGATGTCCGAAGTGGATTTCTTAGAATTTGAAGAACACTTTATTTCAGCAGCTCACGAAGAAGAAAGTACGATGTTTTATACATTTATATTAGACTGTATTAAGAAGGGAGAAACAAGTGAACTTCATGACTTAGCGTTCTTGTTACACGTTTATCCATATAGTGAACATGATGGCGCATTTCATTCAGCATATTATCATGCTGAAAGATCGATGATTTTAACAGATCATAAAGAAGTTAAAAGTTTATTACAAATGCTTCTATTACATGCTATACCGGAACCTTTACTTTCTGACAAACAAGCTTTTGATATAAGTAAGCAAATACTTAAGATAGACCCAGAAAATAAAGTTGCTAGAAATATAATGAAAGAAACAGCTAAGAGAATGGATCAAGTAGTGGTAGATTTTTCACAACTATCCAAATCTCAAAATGCATAAACCTAGTCTTTTGACTAGGTTTATTTTTTATGGCATTATAGAAAAGTTACAAAATAAAATTTAGGAGAAAAAAAATGGAGAATCAGTTTAAAAGAAAAATAATTATGATTGTCTTTTTAGTTGGTACATTTTTCATGATTTTAAATGAAACGCTCTTAAATATTGCATTAAAAGAATTAATGTTAGTATTTGATGTAGATGCACCAACTGTCCAATGGATGGCAACTGGTTTCATGTTAGTAATGGGTGTACTAACGCCATTGTCTGCAGTCGTAAATCAATGGTTTACAACGAGGCGGTTATTTTTAGGGTTAGTAACAATATTTTCTATCGGGACTTTAACAGCTGGGTTAGCCGTTAACTTCCCAATGTTATTAGTAGGTAGAATGATTCAAGCAGCTGGAACGGGACTTATGATTCCAACTGTCATGAATGCAATGCTCATGCTATACAATGAGAGCGAACGCGGGAAAATTATGGGTCAATTCGGATTAGTCATTATGTTTGCACCTGCATTAGGACCAACGTTATCTGGTGTTATTGTTGATTATTTAGGATGGAGATGGTTATTTTTAATCGTTATCCCATTCATGCTATTTACGTTTATATTCGCATATAGATATTTACAAAATGTTGGTGAAATTACAAGACCGAAAATTGATGTATTCTCAATCATTTTATCAACAATTGGTATTGCAACTATTATATATAGTGTTTCATCAGTAAGTACTACTGAAGGTGGCTTCTCAAGTCCATCAATTTACATCACGCTTATCATTGGTATTATTGCGATGATACTATTTGTCTTTAGACAACTTAAATTAGAAGAACCTTTATTAGATTTGAAAGTATTTAAATACCATAACTATACAAAGGGTGTTATTATTTTCGTTGTTGTGATTATGACAATGTTTGCTTCTGAAATTGTAATGCCTATGTACTTACAAGGTCCAATGGGATTCAGTGCTAAAGTTGCTGGATTAATCTTATTACCAGGTGCTTTATTAAATGGTTTCTTATCACCATTTATGGGTGCCATATTTGATAAAGTTGGTCCAAGAAAACTAGTTGTACCAGGATTAATTGTGTTATTATGTGTCTCAATATTTTATTCAACGATTCATCCAGGTATTTCAGTATGGATATTTGTTATTGTATATATTATTTTAATGATTAGTATTTCTGCAGTATTGATGCCGGCAAATACAAATGCATTAAACGCTTTACCAAAAGAAATGTATCCACACGGTACAGCTGTATCCAATATGTTACAGCCAATAGGTGGCGCATTAGGTATTGCGATTTTTGTAAGTATTATGAACGGTGGACAAAGAGCAGCATTAGAAGGTATTAAGAATCCTACAGTTGATCAAATCAATCATGCTATGACGCAAGGTATTCATCAGTCATACTGGTTTGGTATTGTATTACTCGCTTTAGTAATCATTGTCGGATTGACAGTTACAAGAGCGAATTATAGTCAATCAATTAAAGATAATTCATAAATATATTGAAAAAGAGCAGGATTTTTATAGTCTTGCTCTTAATTTTTGGAATACTTTCGTGAATAGTGGGTATACATCATTATGTTGAACAAAATTATGAGGAGGAAAGTTTGTGTCAAATTTGAAAGAAGCAACAAAAATAGGGTTTGCTTATGTTGGGGTCGTTGTTGGTGCAGGGTTCTCGACAGGGCAAGAGGTAATGAAATTTTTTACCCACTATGGTTTATACGGGTATATAGGAGTTATTATATCTGGTATAATGTTGGCGTTTTTTGGTAGACAAGTAGCTAAGATTGGTACGGCACTCGATGCAGATGACCATAGCTCAACGATTAATTATTTATTCGGTAAAGCAGGTATCGTTATAGATTATGTATTAATATTTTTCTTATTTGGTATATCAGTAACGATGATAGCTGGTGCTGGATCAGCATTTAATGAAAGTTTTGGGGTGCCAACTTGGTTAGGTGCTTTAATTATGTGTATTTTTATTTATATCACGCTTTTATTAGACTTCGATAAAATTATAAAAGCATTAGGTGTCGTCACACCGTTTTTAATCATTGTCATATTAATAATCGCAGGTTACTTTTTTGTGAATGGTCAAGTAGGTATTTCTGAAATTAATGATACAGTTGAATCACCAAGTCTTTTCTGGGGAATAGCTCAAGGATTTATTTATGGTGGTTTAGCGTTCTCAGTTGGATTTAGTACATTAGTTGCCATCGGTGGCGATGCTGATAAACGTCGTATTTCAGGATTAGGTGGCATTATTGGTGGTATTATTTATTTAATATTATTAGCGCTTATCAATGCTGGATTATTAGTTGAATATCCTAATATTAAAGATATCGAGATACCAACGTTAGAACTCGCTAGAACAATTTCACCTATTATTGGTTTTGCATTATCAGTAATTATGCTTATGGTTATGTACAACACGATTTTAGGACTTATGTACTCATTTACAGCAAGGTTTACTGTACCATTTTCTAAAAAATACGTTGTATTACTGACGATATCTATGGTAATCGCTTATGGCTTAAGCTTTGTAGGTTTCTCATCACTGATTGATAAATTATATCCAGCTATGGGTGTTATAGGTTTAGTGATTTGTGCTGCCATTGTTGTTAAATATATTAGACGAAAAAGTGATAACAAAAAACATATCGCATAAAATAATTGAATATGTTAAACTATCTTCTTACATGAGGAAGTGAACATATGAAAAGAAAAAAACGACGATTGTTTATATTGATTGTAGCGATCATCGTTGTTGTAAGTGGGTTTTACGGTTATAACAAATATCAGGAACATAAAGAAAGGGAAGCACAATTACAAGCTCAAAGAGCCAATCAATTATTACTAAACAATAAGAAAGTAAAATTGATACGTGATGTATCTTATGGTCATAGTGCACCAAATAGTCAAATGGATATTATTATGCCTTCAAGAATGAAAAAAGGTGAGAAACTGCCAGTCATATTTTGGACGCATGGTGGTGGTTTTATAGCGGGAGACAAAAGACATAAGAATCCATACTTAGCACAAATTGCTGAAAAAGGATATATCATCGTAAATGTAAATTATGCTTTAGCACCTGATTACCAGTATCCGACACCAATACAGCAATTAGATCAAGCAACTAAATATACATTAAAACATAGAAATAAATTTAATATCGACTATAGACAAATTATATATGGCGGAGACTCTGCAGGTGCACAAATTGCCAGTCAATATGTGGCTTTACAAACAAATGATAAATTGCAACAGCAAATGCGTATGAAGCCAAGTATTAAAAAAGATTATTTAAAAGCTGCCATTCTTTTTGGTGGGTTATATAATATGCAAACTGTGAGATCTACAGAATTTCCAAGAATTGATTTATTTATGACAAGTTATACGGGTACTAAAGAATGGGAAAAGAACTTTGCAAGAATTAATCAACTATCTACCGTTGATCAAGTGACAAAAGAGTATCCACCTACATTTTTAACAGTGGGAGATGCTGACCCATTTGATCCACAAAATAGAGAGTTTGATGAAGTTCTTAAAAAGCAAGGTGTTCAAACGACTACAACATTCTTTGATGGTACGCACGGCTTACGTCATCAATACCAATTCCATATGAACTTGAAAGAATCTAAGAAGAATTATAATAACGTCATGATGTTTCTAGGGGCTAATACGAAACAGTCTCCATATGAAAACAATGCGAATCAAGATTCTGAAACTGTGATAAAAAAAGATAAATAATAAAAAAGGCAAACTACGCGAAATACGTGATGAGTTTGCCTTTTTTTATAATAATTTTGCCATCATAAATTCATCGTAATATTTATCATTAAAATACAATGTTTGTTCTTTCTTTCCTTCTACTTTAAAACCAAATTTCTCGTATAATCGGTATGCCGGTTCATTCTCCGTAACGACTGTTAACTCGAGTCTATGCAGTTGTCTTCTCACTGCCCAAGCTTCAGTTTCTTGAAGTAGTTTAAATCCAATTCCTTTATTTCTAAATGTCGGAAGTAGACCCATAGCAATTTTCGCGGCATGACGATTTCGATTGGTTTTGCCACCTTGGATCGTTACATATCCAATTAATGTATCATTCAATTCTGCAACAATGATTGTAGAGTTACTTGTCGTAATCATTTCTTCTAGAAATAAAGTTTGGTTTTGTATAGATATTTGATGTTCTCCTGGATTAAAGAGTAAATATTCGGATTGATTAATCACACTATCTAACAATTTATTAAAGTTTTCAACATCATTTATTCGAATTTCGCGTATGATTTCTTTCATAAAATGTCTCCTATTTCTATTTATAAATTACAATCAGTGGTATATTTATGGTAATTAAATAATAAGTTATAAATAGTATAACACATATGTAAAGTCCGAATATAAAGGAGTGCTTAAAATGAAAGAGAATGTACTCATCTCAGGTGGATCAGGGTATATAGGCAAGCATTTAATCAGTACATTAAAAGATGTCGGCAATCTATATACGATTACAAAGTATGAATCAGATATGATGTTAGATGATGAAGTTACATGGAGAAAGTGCGATATTTTTGTACTTAAAGATATGATTGAAGCTTTAAAAGATATAGATATTGCAATTTATTATTTAGATCCAAACAAGAAATCAGCGAAGTTAACTCAAAGTACTGCACGTAATTTAAATATTATCGCGAGTCATAATATGGCAAAAGCATGTAAAGTCAATAATGTTAAAAAAATTATATACATTAAAGGTTCTCCTTTTGATATAGAAACGATGGAAATATTAAGTTCAACGGGAATTGAAGTTCAAGTGACAGAACAATCTATTAAGCGACCAGCTGTATCGATAGAATTACAGAAGTCTAAAATAGATGATGTTAGAAGTGTTGATAGAATGCCAATTCCTTATAAATGGGATTTAGAAGATGTTGTGAAATACTATTTCCAATGGTTACAAGAAACAAGTGGAACGTTAGTGAGAACAGAATTAATTGGAGATATTTATTATGTTTATTTCCAACATCGCAGTAAACCATTATTAAAATTAAAAAGAGTGCATCCAAATATTGACGAAGATATTATACAGTTCAAAGTTATTGGTGGTTCACTTACTGTAGATTTATATGAAGATAATGGCATGTTAGAATTTAGAAAGTTAAGATTAACAAATGAATTTATGGTTCATTTATTTAATTACGTACCGAGATTACCTTGGAGTATATATTATTTATCACAAGCTCCTATTCATAATGTAACGATGAAGGGGTTCGAAGTTGATTGTAGAATTAAAGATTTTCAACTACGTAGTATAGCAGGAGAAGTTAAAAAATATACAAAGTAGAGGGATAGTATGGAATTACTAATAATTGAAGACGATGAAACTTTATTTAATGCTTTGAAACAACAACTAGAAAAATGGGATTGGTCAGTACATGGCATAAATGATTTTGGAGCCGTGTTTGAAGAATATAAAGCATTGCAACCGGACATGGTTATTATAGATATACAGTTACCTCAATATGATGGGTTCTATTGGTGTCGTGCGATAAGAAAACAGTCTAATATACCAATTGTATTTTTATCTTCAAGGGATCACCCGATGGACCAAGTCATGAGTATGGAACTAGGTGCTGATGACTTTATACAGAAACCATTTCACACAGAAGTGCTAGTTGCCAAACTTCAAGCAATTTATAGAAGGGTTTATCAATATAATAAAGATGAGCCTAGAATTAAGTTATGGCATAAAGCACGCGTTGATTATGGTAAACATATTATTGAAAAGAATGATATTGAAATTTCGTTAACTAAAAATGAAATGTTTATTTTAGAGATTTTACTAAATCATAAAAATGAAATCGTGAGTAGAGATACGATTATCACTGCTTTATGGGATGATGAACAATTTGTGAGTGACAATACATTAACTGTTAATGTTAATCGCTTAAGAAAGAAACTTACTGAAATTGGCTTCAATGATTTAATTGAAACGAAAGTAGGTAAAGGCTATATTGCGCACGAGCCGGAGGGATAAAATGATCAAATCGTTTCTGAAAGAAAGATGGATTTGGATATTACTGTATATAGTCATGCAAGTTACTATACTGCTTACGAGCTGGTTAGATGTGGCCTTTTCTTTTAAAAGCGCTTTGTATTTAATCGGTATAAATTTGATTATTTTTATCGTGTTTATATGGTTGATTTACACGCGAGAAACAAGATTTTATAGTGCATTAAAAAATGATATGCCGATTAAAGAAATTGAACATAAAGAATTGAATCAATCAACATATGAAAAGATCGTTTTTGATTATATTCAACTTTATGAGGAGCGTACGAGACGTACCATTCATAATCAAAATAAAGAAATACAAGCGACTAAAAATGATTTGCTAGATTGGATACATGAAGTCAAAACACCCATCACTGCAATGAAGTTATTATTAGACCAAATCGAGGAACAGGATTTAAAAAAGAATTTATTATATGAGTGGAGCAGAATCGACTACTTACTGGATCAGCAACTTTATATTAGACGTTTAAGTTCTAAAAGTAATGATTTTTATTTTGGACATTATGCTTTAAAAGAGATGGTTATAAAAGAAATTCAACATGCACGTAATATTAGCATGGCTAAAGGCATAGGGTATGATATTCAAATTGAAGATGAAAAAGTTTATACAGATGAAAAATGGTGTCGAACTGTCATTAGACAACTCATAAGTAATGCTCTGAAATATACGGAGAATAAAGATATTATCATTTCAACTTATGAACAAAATGGTCAAACATACTTGAAAATTCAAGATTTTGGGCGAGGTATTAAAGCGCGAGACTTACCACGTATTTTTGAAAGAGGCTTTACTTCAACGACAAATAGACGTGAGTCTACAGCCACAGGAATGGGGCTATATTTAGTTAAAGAAATTACTGAAGGATTAAGTATTAAAGTTAATGTGAAATCTACTTATGGTGAAGGAACGACAGTATTGCTTATTTTCCCACAACCAAATGAATTAACAACGGTAGAACAAACAAGTGACAAAAATGTCACTTCAAACATGAAAATGTACGATGAATCAAAGGAAGAATTGTAAAAAAGGCTATAAGATGGAATCATAAACAAATTACAAAGGAGTTTTGAATATGAGCATATTAAAAACTGAACAACTCGTTAAAGTTTATGGTTCTAAAAAAAATCAACAAGAAGTGTTGAAACAAATAGATATGACTGTTGAAAAAGGTGAATTCATTAGTATTATGGGGCCATCTGGGTCAGGAAAGACGACACTGTTAAATGTATTAAGTTCCATTGATTATGCGACAACAGGGCAAATTGAAATTAATGGTCATCAACTACAGAACATGAACAATAGACAAATGTCTAATTTCAGAAAAAAAGAGCTGGGCTTTATATTCCAAGAATATAATTTGCTTAATACACTTACCGTGCAAGAAAATATCATGTTACCTTTAACCATTCAAAAAATTTCTAAAAAAGAAGCGCAAGTAAGATTTGAAGAAATTAGTAAGGCGTTAGGTATTTTAGATATACAAAATAAATATCCTAGTGAAATCTCTGGTGGTCAAAAGCAAAGAACATCAGCTGCAAGAGCATTTATAGCACAACCATCCATTATATTTGCTGATGAACCAACTGGTGCATTAGATTCTAAATCTGCTTCAGATTTACTGAATAAATTAAATCAAATGAATCAAATGACACAATCAACAATCGTTATGGTTACACACGATTCATCAGCAGCAAGTTATTCAAACAGAGTCATCTTCTTGAAAGATGGAAAGATCTACTCTGAACTTTATAAAGGAGACGATGATAGAGAGACATTTTACAAAGAAATCATCAAAACACAAAGTGTGTTAGGTGGTGTTGTAAATGAGCTTTAATCAAATTGTTATTAAGAATTTAAGACGTAACATTCGACATTATAGTATGTATGTCTTTTCAATAACGATGAGTGTCATGCTCTTTTTCGGATTTGTCACGTTAAGGTTCTCTGAAGATTTAAATAGTGTTCAATCAGGTATTAGAGTTGGCGCAGCTATTAAAGTAGGCGTAACAATATTGACGATTATCATCGTTATATTTCTTCTTTATGCCAACAAACTCTTTATTAAGAGAAGATCGAGAGAAATGGGATTGTACCAATTAATTGGTATGACAAAGCGTGAAGTCTTTAAAATATTTGCTTTAGAAAACTTTGTATTATTCACATTAACAGCTGTGATTGGATCTATTTTAGGATTTTTCTCTTCTAAAATATTATTGATGATTTTATATAAAATCATCGGCGTCCAACAAGAAGCACATTTGAATTTTAGCATTGAAGCTTTCGTTCAAACAATTATACTCATGATTGCGATTTATATCATTATCGCTTTTCAAAATGCAATATTTATAAAAAGAAAGACAATTTTAGCACTTATGCATGAATACAATGCAACAGATACTAAAATTAAGAAAATTAAACTATATGAATTGATTTTTGGTGCAATTGGCATCGTCATGATTATAAGTGGTTATTATTTATCAAGTGTCATGTTCGATAATCTTAGCGATGCAGGAATGGCAACATTATATATAAGAATGCTTACCATTTTATTCTTAACAATAGTGGGTGCATACTTGCTCTTCAGATGTTCAATCTCATTAATATTTAATACCATTCGTAAATATAAAAAAGGTATGCTGAGCGTGACAGATGTTGTTTCAACTTCGTCTATTATGCACAAAATGAAAACAAATGCTTTATCACTAACAATTATCGCAATAGTGTCAGCTATGTCAGTCGGCCTACTAGCATTGAGTTACGTTCAGTACTACAATGCCGAAGAAACAGCAAGAAGTACATCACCAGATGATTATATTTTTGTAAATAAAGATGCAAATCAACAATTTAAAAAAGCATTAGATGCTGAGCATATTCAATATAAAGAACGTAATTATGATGTGACACGTTATATTATTGATGATAGAAAAGTGCTTAAAGGTGCTAATGAGACAACTGGAGCAGAACCAAATTCACCATCAACAGTTGCTAAAGCATCTGAATTTAAAGATCTGAAATTGAAAGACGATGAAGTTGCAGTTGTAGGGTTTAATGATCTTCTTGATAAAGTGACTACAGTTAATGATCAAGAAAAAATGTCCTACAAAATGGGTAATCAAACACATCATCTTAAAGTGAAATCTATTAGTAAAGAAAATTATTTATCTTCAATGGTTTCTTATAATGCACCTGTTTATGTTGTGTCAGATCATACATTCGACCAAATGAAAAAACATGAAGCTAGAAATGATGACATGAATCAGCAATTTGGTGTGAACTTAACAAATGATAAAGATGTTAAGAAAGCAGAAAAAATCTTTAGTAAAGTACAAAGTAAAACCGAGTCATCTATGTCATATCATGAAATTTATAATGACTCTAAAAGTAGCCTCGGAGTTATGCTATTTATTCTTGGGTTCTTAGGTATCGCATTCTTACTATCTACAGGATGTATCATTTACATTAAACAAATTGATGAAACTGAAGATGAAACGTCAAACTACATTATTTTAAGAAAGTTAGGTTATACATCTAAAGATATGTCTAAAGGTATTGCACTGAAAATTGGATTTAACTTTGCGTTACCACTAATCATTGGATTATGTCACGGATATTTCGCGGCTAAATCAGCTTGGTTCTTTATGGGACAATCATTCTATACACCAGTGCTGATCGTAATGTCACTTTATTCATTAATCTATATTCTGTTTGCTTTCTTAGCATATATCCACTCTAAACGCGTGATTCAAAGAGTACTTTAAAAATAAAAAAATTTAAAAAAGGGCTAGTGCTTGTCATTAGCCTTTTTTTGTGTTATAAAATACCAATGTGAACTTTGTGTTTACGTAAAGTTTACAGACAAGTTAAAATTTCAAAAATAAATTAATAAACTGTGGTCGAATTCATTTTGAAAGAGTACAATGAAAGAGTAATTACATAAATTATGATGTAAATTTTGGGAGGATTACTAATGTTTAATAAGAAGAAGGATAAGTTTGGTATTCAGTTAGAAGCTATAGCTGAGAATTTAAGTCGTGCATCAGTTGAATTTGGAGAAATGGATTTTAATTCAGATTTCGACTTAAAAGCTTATTCAGATAAAATTAAAGCCTATGAGTCTAATGGTGATGATCTTATGCACCAAATGATTACTGATTTAAATCAAACTTTCATTACACCAATTGAAAGAGAAGACATTTTAGAATTATGTGATGCATTAGATGATGTATTAGATGAAATGGAAGAAACTTCAGCAATGTTTGAAATGTACTCTATCAGTTATTCAGATGAATACATGGCAGAATTTGTGAAAAATATACAAGCAGCAATTAAAGAAATTGAGATTGCTGTAACGTTAGTAGCTGAGAAGAAATTCTCACACATTCGTGTACATTCTATCAACATTAAAGAATATGAAACGAATTGTGATGGTATTTTAAGACAATCAATTAAATATATTTTCAACAGTGAAACAGATCCAGTAACATTAATAAAAATTAAAGATATTTATGAATCTCTTGAAGATGTAGCAGATAAATGTCAATTAGTAGCAAACAAATTAGAACAAATTATTATGAAAAATAGCTAAGGAGTTTTAAAAAATGGATAGTTTACTCATTATTACCGTAGCTATTGTTGTGTGTGCGTTACTTTTTGACTTTATTAATGGTTTCCATGATACAGCCAATGCAATCGCTACAGCAGTATCTACAAAAGCACTTAAACCACGACATGCGATTATTTTAGCAGCGGTTATGAACTTTGTTGGGGCATTAATGGCAACAGGTGTAGCACAAACAATTGCTAAAGATATTGTCGATCCGTTTAAATTAGAAAATGGTTCAGTCGTTATTTTAGCAGCATTGATTTCTGCTATAGCGTGGAACCTTATTACTTGGTATTTCGGGATTCCAAGTTCATCTTCACATGCATTAATAGGGTCAATTGCAGGTGCAGCTATTGCTTCTGCAGGATTTGGAATATTACATTACCAAGGATTTTCAAAAATTATATTAGCTTTAATTGCATCTCCAATTTTAGCGTTTATCGTTGGTTTCATTGTATATTCTATTTTCAAAGTCGTATTTAAAAATAATAATTTAACAAGAACAAATAGAAACTTTAGATTTATCCAAATTGGTACAGCAGCATTACAAGCATTCTCACACGGTACAAACGATGCTCAAAAAGCAATGGGTATCATTACAATGGCGCTTATTTCAGCTAATATGCAATCTACAACAGATATTGAATTATGGGTTAAAATAAGTTGTGCTACTGCAATGGGTCTTGGAACTGCAGTAGGTGGATGGAAAATTATCAAAACAGTTGGTGGAAACATTATGAAAATCCGTCCAGCTAACGGTGTAGCAGCTGACTTATCATCAGCATTCGTTATTTTCGGTGCTACATTCATTCACTTACCAGTATCAACAACACACGTAGTATCTTCATCTATTTTAGGTGTAGGTTCATCACAACGTGTTAAAGGTGTTAAATGGACAACAGCACAAAGAATGATTATTACTTGGATTATAACTTTACCAGTATCAATTCTTTTAGCTTTCATCGTTTACCACATTTGTATGTTATTCGTATAAGCAATCATTTAAACATCCAACTCTTTAAGGTTGGATGTTTTTTGTATGGGAAAATTGAGAAGGGGAGGAGAAATTTAGTGATAGGTGAATTTTTTGTGGGGAGATGTTCTGAGTTAGGGACATAATTCCGAGAAATGTCCGTAAGAGAGAGCTCATCTAATTACCAGAATTCGAAATAATGGAAGTTAGCCGATTCTAACTACCACAATTCAGAATAATGATAGTTAGCCCAGATAATAAAAACTACTACAATCTAATTTTCTGCATAGAAAAAACCAGTTCGTCTTCTGAACTGGTTTTTTTATTAATGAATATATGAATAGTTATATACTTGAGATGCTGGGACTGTTCTGTAATCTTTAACACCTGGAGGCGTATTATAGTTCATTTCTGAAATTAATAGACTTCCGTCTGCGTTAATAGATTCTACATATGATACGTGACCATATTGTCCAGCTGTAGTTTGCATAATTGAACCTACTTCAGGTGTGCCGTCTACTCGGAAACCGTCAGCTTGTGCTGCGCCTGCCCAATATTTAGCATCTCCCCAGTATGTGCTGATTGAACTACCAGCTTGTGTTCTGCGATCAAATACGTAATATGTACATTGACCCCAGTCATATAAGTTTTGGTCATTGAATGATTTATTGCCACCTGTTTGAGTAGGTTGTGTGTTATTTGAAGGAGTAGTTGTAGTATCACTACCGCTTCCACCAGCAATTTTTAAAGTTTGACCAGGATAGATAATATAACCTTGTAAATTATTTGATTTCATTAGTTGGTCAACTGTAACACCGTTTTGTTGTGCGATTACTGCTAATGAGTCACCACTTTTAACTGTGTATGTAGAGCCTGAAGTTTCTGTTTCTTGAGAACCGCTTCCTCCCGTTGAACTACTTCCGTTTACAGTAATGACTTGCCCTGGGAAAATCATATTTCCTGAAATATTGTTACTTGATTTCAGTTGATTAACAGATACACCATATTGGTCTGCAATCATCCATAAAGATTCACCATTTTTTACAGTATGTTGAGTTGAAGCTTCGGCATCGTTATGAGCTGCTATAGCTGCAACACCAGAAACAGCTGTTACTGCGAATGCAAATTTTTTCAAAGGCTTATCCTCCTTAGGTATATATAATATATAAAAACAGAATACTAAAATGAACTTTCTTCTATACACGTAATGGTAACAAAAATAATATTGTATGTACCTGATGTAATCACTTTGTAATAAAAACACAATAATTAATATTTGCTTTTTTACATTGTTTGAAGTGCGCCAAAACCGTTGTAAGCGTATCTATATGGAATATGGTAATTTATGTATGTATGATGAATGTTACAAATTATAGAAGACATGACGTTTGATATATAGAGAAATAGTATGTAAAATGTTGGTATTACGTTATAAAAAGGAATGATTAAAGATGAATTATGATAACCAATATGCATCTTATCAACATACAGATACTCATGGTTCAGCCATTAGAAAAACATGGCTATACTTCTTATATTATTGGGTAATCTTTGGAGTTGGGACATATGTAGGTCAATTCGTACCACCTGCATTACATTTACCAATTACAATTGGATTGTTTGTACTCATTATGATTTCATTATTTGTAAAATCGTCTAGAAAATTTGGCGGTTTAATTTCAAATATATATGCATTCTTTATCGGCGTGATTTCATATACGGCCTTTATGTATTATTTAGGCACATTAGGTACACAAGCGTTTTATGGCAATATTGCCTTAGCAATTGGTGCATTTGCTGCTTTTGGTATACTCGGTTACTTTATGATTGATGATGCTTCAGGTTTAGGAAAATATTTATTTGTAACATTAATCGCGTTAATCTTCGCAAGTTTATTAGGTATATTCATCCATAATCCTATTTTCCATACAGTGTTATCTGTAATAGGTATTGGACTGTTTCTACTTTATACTGTGTATGATTTTAACCGTATGAAACTAGGGAACTTCTCTCCAAGAGAGATGGGCTTTAATTTGTTTATTAATTTACTCAACATCATTATGCACATTTTAAGACTCGCAAGTATTTTAAAAGATTAAACATAACAAGTCTGAGGCAATCATCGTGTCTCAGACATTTTTTGATTTGTAAACTTTGCCAGATGTAATCATTATTGTATAATAAGTATGTTAAATAACTCACTTGAAAGAGAGATGGAAATATGGGACGTAAATGGAATAATATTAAGGATAAAAAAGCCCAAAAAGACAAAAATACAAGTAGAATCTATGCTAAATTTGGTAGAGAAATATATGTAGCTGCTAAATCAGGTGAACCTGATCCAGAATCAAACCAAAATCTTAAATTTGTATTAGAAAAAGCTAAAACTTATTCTGTTCCTAAACATATTATAGATAGAGCAATTGAAAAAGCTAAAGGCGGATCAGAAGAAAACTTTGATGAATTAAGATATGAAGGTTTCGGTCCAAGTGGTTCAATGCTAATTGTTGATGCATTAACAAATAACGTAAACCGTACAGCAAGTGATGTACGTGCAGCATTCGGTAAAAATGGCGGTAATATGGGTGTATCAGGCTCAGTTGCTTACATGTTCAACCATACAGCTGTATTCGCATTTAAAGGAAAATCTGCTGATGAAGTTTTCGAACTATTATTAGAAGAAGATTTAGATGTAAGAGATGTTATCGAAGAAGAAGAGTTAACAATTGTATACGCAGAACCAGATCAATTTGCACAAGTTCAAAATGTGCTTAAAGCAAATGGCGTAGAAGATTTTGATGTAGCTGAACTTTCAATGTTAGCTCAATCAGAAGTAACATTATCAGAAGAAGATTTACAAACGTTTGAAAAATTAGTCGATGCAATTGAGGATTTAGAAGACGTACAACAAGTATTCCACAATGTTGACTTGTAATGGAGTGTTTAGATGAATAAAGAGAAATGGATAAGTGCACTCAATTTAATACCACATCCTGAAGGTGGTTTCTATCATGAAACGATTAAATCAGAACATGCTTTAAATGATGGCAACGCGTTATATACAAGTATTTATTTTCTATTAGAAAAAAATAATATTTCGCATTTTCATAGAATAGAATCTGATGAGGTATGGTATTATCATGCAGGGCAAACATTGACTGTGCATATGATTTATCCGGATGGACATTATGAAAAAGTTAAAGTCGGTCCAAATGTTGAAGAGGGAGATGTATTACAAGCCCTCGTACCAAAAGGCGTGATATTTGCTTCAACTGTTGAAGGTGACAATGACTATGCACTTGTAGGATGTATGTGTGCACCAGGATTCCAGTTTGAAAAATTTGAACTGTTTACGCAGGCTCAATTAATTGAACAGTATCCACAACATCAAGAAGTAATTGAAAAATATGCTTTCGAAACAATTTAAAGTTTAATATAAAGAAATCCCAATCCGAATGTGTCGGATTGGGATTTTTTGCGTAATTATAGTTCTCCGTATACTTCTTTAGCAGTTTCGATGACATAAGATAATTTACGCCATTGCTCATTTTCAGATAAGATGTTACCTTCTTCTGTTGAAGCGAAACCACATTGAGGACTTAAGCATAATTGATCTTTTGAAACGTATTTTGTTGCTTCGTCTAAACGATCAAGAATATTTTGTTTGTCTTCAAGTTCACCAGTTTTTGATGTGAATAAACCTAATACAATATATGCATCGTTTCTATCAAAGTGTCTTAATGGTTCAAAGTCTCCTGAACGATTGTCATCGTATTCTAAGAAGAAGCCTTGTAGCTTTTCAGTAAATAGTTCTTTCGCAATTGGTTCATAACCACCCGTAATTGCCCATGATGATTGATAGTTACCACGACAAATATGAGTTGTAATCAATAAGTCTTCTGGTAAATCAGCTAATGCATCGTTGACAACTTTTGCTGCTAGTTTGATAGCTTCTGCTTTTTCTTCTTCAGAACGCTCTCTATTTTTAATTAATTGTTTTGTTGCTGCTAATCCAGCCCAATATACATCATCAATTTGTAAATAGCGACAACCTAATTCATAGAATTTAAGAATAGATTGACGATAAGCTTCTGAAACATCTTTCGCATATTCATAAATATCTGGATAGATTTCATGGTTTAATATGTTTGGATGGAATAACTGGTTTGGACTTGGTATAGATACTTTACTTACAGCTCTTCCGTTTACTTGCTTATGTAAATAATCAAAATGTGCGAAGTGAGGATGGTCTGGGTTGTATTGAACTTTTCCTACAACTCTTACGTCATGTTTTTTAGTTTCTACGCCATTAAATGTTAAACCAATTTCTGGTTCATAATCTTCTACGCCTGTTAAGTTTTCTAAGAAATCAAAGTGCCAATAAGAACGTCTGAATTCACCATCTGTAATACTTTTCAGTCCGACTTCTAATTGTTTTTCAATAATCTTATCGATTTCTTGATCTTCAACTTTCTTTAAATCTTCTTGTGTAATCGTACCTTGTGAAAATTGTTGACGAGCTTTCTTTAAAGGCTCGGTTCTTAGTAAACTACCTACATGGTCGGCACGGAAAGGTCTTAATTGTTCTGTCAATTTACTTCACTCCTGTTTATATACTCTAAAAATTCTGAAAAATTCAATATTAATTAAAAATACCAAAGTAATACATCGATGTCAATTTAGTTTTGATATAATAAATAAAAAGGAGGAGATTAAACACTTGGCTAATAAAAAGAAAAATATCAAAAAGAAAAGTCAGTCTGTAAAAAGAAAAAAGAAAAATGATAAATCAAAGCGTAAAAATAAAAAGAAATATATTTATGGATTCCTTTTATTGATTATTGGAATTGTGATAGCTATGAGTATTTATCATGTGTTTAAACCTTTACCACATGGCGTTTCAAAAGTGAGTTCAGAAACGATGACAGACCATGTGGAACTATTAACAGATGTCACTTATAAAAACGGGAATAAGATGCAGTACAATCAAGAAATATTTGATAAAGTAAATGAGACGATTAAAGAAGCGGATGATTTTATTATTATGGATATGTTCTTATTTAATCATTATCAAACGGGAGACAAGACTTATCCAAAAATATCTCAACGTCTTACACAATCATTAATTGATAAGAAAAAAGAAAACCCAGATATGAGAATTATTGTGATTACTGACCCACTTAATTCATTCTACGATTCATACACGCCAGATCATATTAAGGATCTAAAAGCCAATAATATAGATGTTTACTATACAAATCTTAATGAATTAAGAGATTCTAATCCGATTTATTCAGGCATGTATCGAACATTTTTCCAATGGTTTGGTAATAGTGAAAATGGTAAGTTAAGTAATCCATTAAGTCCTGAAGCACCAGATGTTACGGTTAGAGGCTATTTAAATATTTTAAATATGAAAGCAAATCATAGAAAGACTTTAGTTACAGAAAAACATGGCATGATCTTATCTAGTAATCCACATGATCCAAGTGGTTATCATCAAAATGTTGGTGTCAGAGTGTCAGGTCCAATCCAAAATGCAATTATTAAATCAGAAATTGCAGTTGCGAATATGAGTGGCGGTCGATACTCACCAAGTGATTTCAAAATTAAAAACAATAGCTGGAATGATAACGCCAAGTATAGTGTGCAACTAGCGACTGAAGGTAAAATTAAAGATCAAGTCATTCAAAATATTAAAAAAGCACAATCTAAAGACCATATTTCAATAGGTATGTTTTATCTTTCAGACAGAGATGTGATTGATGAATTGATTAAAGCTTCTAAAAGAAATGTGGATATCAAACTTATACTTGATATTAATAAAGAAGCATTTGGTAAAGAAAAGCCAGGCGTACCAAATAAACCAGTTGCAAGTGAATTAATCAATCGCTCAAAAGGAAGCATTAAAGTAAGATGGGCTCGTTCAAATGGAGAACAATATCATTCTAAATATATGTTGTTTGAGCAAAATGAAAACAATCGTGCCACGATGATATTAGGTTCATCCAATTTAACAAGAAGAAACATCGGAGACTTTAATTTAGAATCAGATATTATCATTAAAGGAAAACAAAGTGATGCAGCCTTTAAAAAATTATCCAATAACTTTAAACAATCTTGGAATAATAGTGAACATGACATGACTGCACAATATGATGAATTCAAAGACGAAGCACTATGGAAAAAAGTATTATATAGAATTCAAGAAAGTACAGGTTTATCAAGCTTTTAACAGTATATAAAAAAGACATTCACCGTGAAGGTGAATGTCTCAGACTGTGGACAAACTGAACTTAAATTTATAAGTTCAGTTTGTTTTTTTATATGGAGTAACATTTTCCACTAAAATCATGATTAAACTA
>NZ_JAJNHJ010000023.1:0-40054 GCF_022386965.1 Mammaliicoccus sp. B-M6 | reverse complement strand
ACTATGCATAGTATTTAGCTCGGCATCCGTAACAAGTAGTTGGTTTGATTTTTAACCAACACTTTTTACGGATATAGTAAGCGATAGCGCGTTAGATTATATAAAAAATAAACTGTGAAGTAGAGTCGTACGTTCTCTACTTACACAGTTTATTTTACACTCCCATTTTTTAAAGACATAAAAACAGAGCAGCATCCAATCGCGGATGCTGCTCTGTTTGTTTATTTATCAATACGATACGTTTTCTTACCGTTATCATATAAATCGTCATACACTTTTCCAGATATTTTGGCATTGTAACTTGCCATGCCTTTATCTTGTACATCTTTCACATTAATAGCCATCATCATATTTGGATTATTTTTATCATATGAAATGAACCAACCTATTTGTTGTCCTGTCTCACCTTGTTTCATCTTGAGTTCAGCTGTACCTGATTTACCAACTAAGTTGGCATATGATCTATAAATATCTTCTCTATGTGTTTTGTTAACGACTTGTTGCATACCGTCTGTTAACAACTTAATATTTTCCTGGGAAATGATGTTCTTCTTCCAGACTTTATTTTTCGTATCTTTCAGTACATGTGGTGCATTCACATTACCTTTGTTCTCTAATGCGCTGTATATTGAAAGAATTTGAACAGGATTGATTAATATTTCACCTTGGCCATAACCTGAGTCAGCTAACAATATTTCATTATCTAAGTTCTTATTTGAAATTTGTGCATTGTAGAATGGATAATCACTCGGGATATCTTCACCAACACCAAGGCGTTTCATTCCTTCTTCGAATTTTTTGCTGCCTAATTCAAGTGCAACTCTCGCAAAGAAGATATTATCTGATGATTCAATAGCTTGTTTTAAGTCAATATCGCCATTCACGACCTCATATCTTGTAACGTTGTAGTCACCCCAAGATTTATCTTTTTGCCAACCTTTTCCATTAATTTTATAACTTGTTTTGCCGTCTAATGTCTTATTGTTTAAGCCAATCATGGCTGTTAATATTTTTTGAGTCGAACCCGGTGATGTCGTAATTTGGAACTTATTAAGGAGTGGCTCTTTATCATCTTCAGTTAATTTCTTATAATCTTCATCGTTCATTCCATTCATAAATGGATAAACATCATAAGATGGCGTGCTGACAAGTGCTAAGAGTTCACCAGTTTTTGGATGAATAGCAGTCCCCGAACCGTAGTCATCTTTCATGTTGTTATAAATACTTTTTTGGACTCTAGCATCAATGGTTAATTTAATATCTTTACCGTCTTTTTTCTTTTTCTCGATTAATGTATCTATCACTTTATTTTGATCATCAATAATTGTGACACGGTATCCGTCTTTATTTTGAAGTTCTTTATCGTATAGTTTTTCGATACCTTTTTTACCAACGATGGCATCCTTTTTATAACCTTTAAATGCTTTTTGCTTCAATTCTTCTGAATTAATAGGGCCAACGTATCCAAGTAAGTGCGTTGTTGCTTCTTCAAACGGATACTCTCGACTTTCTGTTTCCTGTGATGTGAGATGATACTTTTCAACAAAATTCTTTAAATCTTGATTCATATCTTGAACAGTCTTGAGAGGGACGAATGTATCATCTTTAACCCAATCCTGTTCTGTTTGTTGTTTAATATACGATTCTGAAAGGTCTAACTTTTCAGCGATTGCTTTGTAATCACTTGTGGAAACATTATTAGGAACAATACCAACTTCATGTGCTGTTCCTGTAGTGGCTAACTCTACATTGTTTCGGTCTAAAATCTTACCACGTTCTGATTTCAATGGTTCAATATTGATGGATTGATTTTTCTTCATGCCTGGAATAATGACACTTTGATTCCAATCCAATTTCCAATCTTTATCTTCTTTAATAAAGTTTAATTTAACGTCATGATTAATTTTGCCGTAATTCGTTTGCAGTTCATACTTTGCTGTGACTTGCTTTTTGTTTTTCGAAACCTTTTTGATATCACGATCTTTAATGTTGATATCTTTGACGCCGAGACTGTCATAAATCTTAATAGGGCGGTCTGTCATTTCTACTTCACCATTATCGTTTTTAGATTGGTAAGTACTATTTTTAAAGACTTGCTTAACGTTTTTATCTTCAATGGCATCAATTGTTTCGTTTATTTTCTTATCTTTAGATGCATAAAAGAATACGCCTGAACCAACAGCGATGATTACAATCACGATGGCGATGATTAATTTTTTCATAAGAATCCTCCCAGAATTAGGACTAAGAATGAGTGTTTCAGTTATTCAAGTTGTGAATACAAATATAACATAAATAATCAATTTACCCTTATTATGAAAGTTTATTAATGGAGTAATATACACTTTAATTAAGAGTTATTTTATTAATAAAGAGAAATAATACGCTTGAAAGATGGTTGCTTATATACTTTTAAATTTGATGAGCGTATAAATATATATATGCTTTTGATGTCATCAATCGTTAACGTTTTATTCAATTTATTAAATATGATTAGGAGATTAGATATGATATTTTCTCAAGCTAAAAGATTACTAATAGGTAAACCAAAGAAAAACAAAGAGTTACAAAATGAAAAGATTAGTAATACAAAAGTGTTAGCCATACTTTCATCAGATGCATTGTCCTCTGTAGCATACGGACCAGAGCAGATTTTAATTGTGCTCTCAGTGTTAGGTGCTATAGCAGCTTGGTATACACTACCGATTACGGCATTTATTTTGATACTGTTAATCACATTAGTGCTGTCATATAGACAAGTTATTTACGCTTATCCTCATGGTGGTGGTGCTTATACCGTTTCAAAACATAACTTAGGAGAAAAATGGTCGCTACTAGCAGGTGGGTCGTTACTTGTAGACTATATATTAACAGTCGCTGTTAGTATTTCATCAGGTACTGATGCATTTGTAGCCGCATTTCCATCTTTATATGAAAACGAATTTTAATAGCATGTATTTTAGTCGTATTGATTTTAATTTTGAACTTAAGAGGTTTAACAGAATCTGCAACGTGTTGTCGTATCCCGTATATTTATTTATATTTGGTTTGATTATGCTTATTGTTGTTGGTGTATGGAAAGTAGCAACTGGCCAAGCTGAACCACAAACAATATCCGTTGTCGGTAGCTCAGTACCGGGTGTAACGTTCTTTCTATTACTAAAAGCATTTTCATCTGGTGCATCATCTTTAACAGGTGTTGAAGCGATATCGAACTCAGTTAAAAGTTTCAAAGATCCCGCACCCAAAAATGCTGTTAAGACTTTAATCGCAATGGGAAGTATTTTAGGGTTTATGCTTGTAGGTATGGTCTATTTAACTTATTTCTATGGCATTATGCCACAAAGAGAAACGACTGTATTATCTCAACTTGCGAAACAAGTCTTTGGAGAAAATGTGATATTCTACTTTATTCAAGGTGCAACAGTACTCATTCTGATATTAGCGGCTAATACTGGATTTACAGCATTCCCACTACTCGCAGCAAATATGGCTAAAGATAAGTACATGCCACATATGTTTACAGTTCGTGGTGATAGATTAGGTTATTCGAACTCTATTATTATATTAGGTGTTTTAGCAATATTTTTAATAATAGGCTTTAACGGCAAAACTGAAAACTTAGTTCCACTATATGCAGTGGGGATGTTCATTCCGTTTACGTTAGCACAACTCGGTATGATGATAAAATGGATCAAAGAAAAACCGAAACATTGGAAAAAGAAATTAGCAATCAATACATTAGGTACTGTTATAACATTTACAATATTTATGATTTTACTCATAACAAAAATGCCACACGTGTGGCCAATCTTAATCTTTTTACCGATCGTCGTATTGATGTTTGTTCGAATTCATAAACACTATATAAATATCGCGAAAGAATTACACGTTTCAGAATCACACAAAAGCACTACAACAAAAAGTAAGAACTTAGCCATTATTCCAATAAGCGGTATCACAAATGCAGTAGATAAATCTATCGCATATGCAAAATTAACATCTGACGATATCATCGTTGTACACGTAGCAGTAGGTGAAACAAATGAGAAGAAATTACAAGCGAAATGGAAGTCATTGTACCCAGATATACGACTTGTCGTATTGCATTCAGAGTACAGAGACGTCATTAAACCTATCACGCGTTTTATAGATAAAATTAATCATAAAGCAACAGCAGAAGATTATTTAATAACTGTTATCATACCGCAATTTATTACAAATAGAAGATGGCATAATTTATTACACAATCAAACAAGCTTTATGTTAAAAGTGCATTTATTCTATAGAAAGAATATCGTCATATCAACGATACCATACAAATTAAAACATTAAACTGAAAATCGTTTGTATTTTACACCTATATATTTAAAAAAAGCAGAGGAAACAATCAAAAGATTGAATATTTCCTCTGCCTTTTTAATGCAATAAAACTGAAATTAACCGAAAGTTTGAATGCAAGTCTTGATTAAATCAATAATGCTTGTAATAACACCAGCGATATCCATTTGCAAAACCTCTTTCCTTTTAAGATACATTAAGTATAAATAAACTTAACCCATTTATGTTAAAAATTCCCTATAAAGCCAAAAATCATACATAACTGCCAATGAGTTAAAAAACAACGTACAAATATGCACAAAAATCCATCATTTAGGGAATGTGAAGAGTTTTAAACAGTTTGGAAAAAAAGAAGATTAAAGAGAAAAAGAGTTGAGAAAACATATAAATTGGACATTCTAATATTTGAATGAGCATTTACAAGTGATTTGACATTTTCTAATTTGTGTTAAAATAATTGGTATAAATGACAATATAAATAATAACAATTCAAAATAACTTATGGGGTATGCAAATATGGAAAATATTTTAAACATTAATGATAATGAAAAAAGAGTGCTAAGAGAAATATATAATCATCATAATATTTCACGTACTCAAATATCCAAAAACCTTGAAATTAATAAGGCAACTATTTCTAGTATTTTGAATAAATTAAAAATAAAATCTTTAGTTCGTGAAGTTGGAGAAGGGGATAGTACAAAAAGTGGGGGAAGAAAGCCTATTCTTCTTAAAGTAAACCATCTTTATGGCTATTTTGTTTCTTTAGATCTAACTTATAGTTCAGTTGATATTATGTATAATTATTTTGATGGAAATATAATAAAACATCAATCATATGAGTTACCAGATGATAAAGCTAGTAGTATATTAAAAGTGTTGAAAGAAAATATTGATATCAGTAATAAATATGAAACTTTAAATGGTTTATTAGGAGTATCAGTCTCTATTCATGGTGTTGTAGATAACGAACAAAATATTACTTATTTACCATTTCATGATACAGAAGATATATGTCTCTCTCAAGAAATCAAAAAATTTGCAAATGCTCCAGTTGTAATCGAGAATGAAGCAAATTTATCAGCATTATATGAACATAATTTTAATCGTAATAATGCCCACAAAAATCTTATTTCTTTAAGTATACATAAAGGGATAGGTGCTGGCCTTATCATTAATGACCAATTATATAGAGGGGAAAATGGAGAAGCAGGAGAAATAGGCAAAACACTCATGTCGAAAATGGTTGATAATATAGAAACTTTTCACAAAGTTGAGGATATATTTTCACAAGAAGCCCTTTTACAGAATATTAGCATGCAGATGAACGAGCGTATAACTTTGAAAGAGCTAATAAAGTATTATAATGACAAGAATCCAATTGTAATTGAAGAAATGAAACAATTTATTAGTAAAATTGCAGTTCTCATACATAATTTAAATATTCAATTTAACCCCAGTGCGATTTATATAAATTGTCCATTATTTAATGAAATGCCTACAATTTTGGAAGAAATTAAGAATGAGTTTAAACGATATGATCGTAATGATATTCAAATTCAGTTAACATCAAATGTGCAATTCGCTACTTTATTAGGTGGTACTTTATCAATAATGCAAAAAATATTAAAAATTGATGACTTATACTTAAATATCAGATTATAAATAATATATCCACATAAACCGTACTAGATAAGCTTCTAGTGCGTTTTTTTCATGATATTTATATAGTAAGCGTTTACATATTGCAATAAGTGTGCTATATTATCTCTAAAGTTAGTTTGTTTATTAAACTAACCAACTAAAATCTAGGAGGATTTCCATGACATACTTTAACGTTGACAATATAAAATACGAAGGTTCTAAATCAAATAATATTTATAGTTTCAAATACTATAATCCAGATGAAAAATTAGGTAATAAGACTATGGCAGAGCATTTAAGATTTAGTGTTGCATACTGGCATACTTTTACTGCTGACCTATCGGATCCATTTGGTGTTGGTGCAGCTGAACGTGATTGGGATAATCTGGATGAGATGGGGAAAGCTAAAGCTCGAGTTGAAGCAATTTTTGAGTTTATGGAAAAATTAAATATTGAATATTTCTGTTTCCATGATGTAGATATTGCGCCAGAAGGTAAGAATTTAAAAGAATCTAATGAAAATTTAGATATAATTGTAGATTTAATTCAAGAAAAAATGAAAAGTACGGGTAAAAAATTATTATGGAATACGACTAATAACTTTACACATGAACGTTTTGTACATGGTGCAGCTACTACTTCTAATGCTGAAGTATATGCATACGCGGCAGCCAAAGTGAAAAAATCATTAGAAATTGCTAAAAAGCTTGGTGCAGAAAACTTTGTATTCTGGGGCGGCCGTGAAGGTTATGAAAGTTTACTAAATACTGATATGAAATTAGAGTTAGACAATTTAGCTAATTTCTTTAAAATGGCGAAGGACTATGCTAATGAAATAGGCTACGAAGGACAATTTCTAATAGAACCTAAACCAAAAGAACCAACTTCTCATCAATATGATACTGATGTTGCTACAGGACATGCCTTTTTACAAAAATATGGTTTAGATAAAATATTTAAATTTAATATTGAAGCAAATCATGCAACATTAGCTGGCCATACATTTCAACATGAATTAAGATATGCGCGTGATAATCAATTATTAGGTTCAGTTGATGCAAACCAAGGGCATCCGTTATTAGGATGGGATACGGATGAATTTCCAACTGACGTTTACGATACGACTTTAGCGATGTATGAAATATTGAAAAATGGTGGATTAAACCCTGGTGGATTAAACTTTGACGCTAAACCAAGAAGAACATCATTTAAACAAGAAGATTTAATCCTTACGCATATTGCGGGTATGGATACATTTGCATTAGGTCTTAGAGTTGCTCACAAAATGATTGAAGATAATTTCTTTGAAAATATTATAAATGATAAGTATCAATCATTTAATGAGGGAATCGGTAAACAAATAGTTGAAGGTAAAACTTCATTTAAAGAATTAGAAGAATATGCTTTAAACATTGATAAAATCGAAAATGAATCAGATCATCTAGAAGTGATTAAGACTCAAATTAATCAATATATTTTAAATATTAACAATGGAGATTGATAATTATGGAATATGTAATTGGCATCGATATCGGTACGAGTGGATTGAAGTCAGTTCTTGTCAATAAAGAAGGATTAGTTGCTGATTCATATAGTGTTAACTATGAAACATATCATCCTAAGTCAGGTTATAGCGAGATGGACCCTAATATTTGGTATGAAGCGACAATTGAAAGTTTAAAATATTTATTAAATAAGTATGGAGAACAATCGATTTCAGGTATCAGTTTTTCAGGTCAGATGCACGGTTTAGTAGTAGTTGATGAAAAAGGAGAAAGTATAAGACCAGCAATTCTATGGAATGATACGCGTACTTCACAAGAAGTAGAAAACATTAAAAATGCTGTAGGATTAAAGCAATTACTTAATTACACTCAAAATACAGTACTTGAAGGATTCACACTACCAAAGTTAATCTGGTTGAAAAATCATGAACCTGAAAACTACAATAAAATTTTTAAATTTATGTTACCAAAAGACTATGTTGTCTATAAATTGACTGGAAATATATATACTGAACCATCAGATGCTTCTGGGACTATATTGTATAACATAAAATCGGAAGAATGGTCTGAAGAATTACTCAACACTTTACGAATCAATCCAAATATTTGTCCAAAAGTGATTGGATCACATGAAAAAAGTGGTGTATTAGTCGATAAACTGAAAGATCAGTTGAATATTAGTGTGGATATTAATGTCTATCAAGGTGGAGCTGATAATGCTTGTGGTGCGCTTGGTTCAGGTATTACAGATGAATCAAAACAGCTTGTAAGTATTGGAACTTCAGGTGTGGCCTTATCTATAGAGAATGATACGAATTATCAAAATGATGGTAGCATGCATTATTTTGCTCATTGTGTTCCTAATCAAAAATATATAATGGGTGTCACGCTATCAGCTGGATACAGTTTGTCATGGCTTAAAAATTTAATAAGTAAGTCGGATGATTTTAGTGTATTTCTAGAAGATTTTTCCCAGTCTAAAATTGGTGCAAATGGATTATTATATACACCATATTTATTGGGAGAACGTACGCCATATAATGATGCAGTTGTAAGAGGTAGCTTTATAGGATTAGACGCTAATACAACTCAATTAGATATGAAGCGGTCTGTTATTGAAGGAATAACTTATTCTATTAATGAAAGTATAGAGATTATGAAAAATAATAACATCGCTATTCAAGAAATTGTATCAATTGGTGGTGGTGCTAAAAATAAAGAATGGTTACAAATTCAAGCAGATGTCTTCGGCGTAACGATTGTTACACGTACTGAAGAGCAAGGACCAGCTTATGGTGCCGCTATGTTAGCAGCTATGGGAGAAAAATGGTTTAAATCATTTAAAGATCTAAATGATGCTTGGATTGAGTATAAAGAAAAAATAGTACCAATTACTGAACATATAAATTCTTATCAAACGTTATTTAACATTTATAAAAATGTATACACTGCCACTCAGCCAATAACAAAAGATTTAACTCAATTTAAATAGCATATCAGGGAGATGGGGTAATGAGTAGTTATGATAATAAGAAGTTTATCTTTAAGATTGCTTTAATAGCAACGCTTGGTGGATTATTATTTGGTTATGACACAGCAGTAATTTCTGGTGCAGAACAATCATTACAAAAATACATTACAGCAGATTATGGGAGTTTCATTCATGGTATAACAGTTTCTAGTGCCTTAATCGGCTGTATTATAGGAGGATTACTTTCTTCTAATGTTTCGAAAAACTTTGGAAGAAAGAAATCTTTACAAATAGCTGCAATTTTATTTATAGTTTCTGCAATTTTATCTGGTTATCCGGAGTTTCTATTCTTTAATCGTGGTGAGGCTTCTCTTGGATTACTTGTTATGTTTAATTTATATCGTATTATAGGTGGAATAGGTGTTGGATTAGCATCAGCAATATCACCAATGTATATTAGTGAAATATCACCTTCATCAATTCGAGGTAGGCTAGTATCTTGGAATCAGTTTGCAATTATATTCGGTATGTTAGTTGTATATTTTGTAAATTACGGTATTACATTTGGTAGAACACAAAATTGGATTGATATTATTGGTTGGAGATATATGTTTATTACCGAAGCAATTCCAGCTATAGTATTTTTCATTTTATTATTTTTAGTACCAGAAACACCAAGGTATTTAATTTTAGCTAATAAAGATAAAGAAGCATTTTCAGTTTTAAGCAAAATATATACATCCAAACAGCATGCTAAAAATGTACTGAATGATATATTAGCTACAAAAAGTAAAAATAATGAATTGAAAGCACCATTATTTAGTTTCGGTAAAACTGTTATTTTTACAGGGATTTTACTCTCTATTTTCCAACAGTTTATTGGAATTAATGTAGCACTATACTATGCACCTAGAATATTTGAAAATTTAGGTGTTGGTAGTGATGCATCAATGATGCAAACAGTTGTTATGGGATTAGTTAATGTAATATTTACTTTAGTAGCAATAAAATATGTCGATAAATTTGGTCGTAAACCGTTACTTATTATAGGTTCAATAGGAATGGCAATTGGTATGATTGGCATGAGTGTCTTAACAGCCAGTGGTATATTTGGTATTATCACATTGCTATTTATGGTTATTTATACAGCTTCATTTATGATGAGTTGGGGTCCAATTATTTGGGTGTTATTATCTGAAATATTCCCTAATAGAATTAGAAGTGGAGCAATGGCAATAGCGGTAGCAGTGCAATGGTTAGCGAACTTTACGATTACTTCTACATATCCATTCTTAATGGATATTAGTGGCACAATGACATATGGATTTTATGCAGCAATGAGTATATTATCTGGTATATTTGTTTGGAAATTCATTCCTGAAACTAAAGGTAAGACATTAGAAGAACTAGAATCTATTTGGCAAAAGGATAGAAAAACAAAAGCAGATAATAGCGAATCTAAAGTTTTTACAGAATCTCTACAAGAAAGAAATTAAACATGTAGATTATAAAAACCACTAAAGTTCTGATTGAAAAATCATTTACTTTAGTGGTTTTTGAGATTTAAAATATAACGATTATATTAAAAGTATCAGTGAAATATCTCTGAATACATTTCAATTTACATTGTATTTGTTACAATAGTAAAGAACATGTATATAACTTATTTAAAATTATTTAGCGAATATATTATAAATTAACAAGGGAGTGATTCTTTTGAAGAAGCAGCTGTTCTCTGGTCTTGTACTTATGTCGGTTGTGATATTGAGTGGTTGTACGATTAGTATTGGTGGAGATTCAAATGATGACAAGTCATCTGAAAATGCTCAAAAGGGTGAATCACAAGATAATCAGTCTAATGATTCATCAAACAATGAGGATAATAGTAATGAAAGTGGCATTAAAGATGAATCGAATATCACTGAACAACAGAGTATTGCGATGGCTATGTTAGATCCTAGTGTTGAAGATGATATTGTAACAGGTGATGAATTATTATCTGGAAAATATACGCAAACTTTTGGAGCTGGTGAGAAGAAAGAACGTAATATTGATACGTTAGAACTTGCTGAAAGTCCGGAACTAAATAAGATGAAAAACAAACCAAATGGTATGAAGTTCTATAGTTTGAATGCTACTAAAGGTAGCTATGCGACAATAGTCGGTGTAAATAAGGATGAAGTTGTATATATTAAAACACAAAGTGCTGTTCAAGATTTTAATGATGTCATAGATAATGGAACAGTAGATCGTTTGAACATTGCTGATTTATATAAGAAATATAAAGATAATCGCAAAGTTTCTAATGTAGCAAGTAAGATTGAGTATGTAGATCCATTACCTTCTAGTTATGATGATTCAGATGAGGATAACAATTCTAACGAGAATGTAAATAGTGATGAATACTACGCGAAGGTATGGTTAACGGCTTTACCGAGTTATCGAAATATGGATGAAAGTGAAATGAATGCAGAGCTTGAATTTAATAATCTTGAGGGTGAGTATTTAAATCCGTATAACAAAGCAAATACGGTGAAATATCCTAAAGGTGTGTATCGTTTGGCAGGTTATCCTACTGCTGCTGGACATGTTGTATATAAGAATAATGGAGATGGTACGATTTCTATTTATAATGTGCCTTCACATTTTCATGATGAAAGATGGACAGAAGATGATGATTACTCTCAAAAAGAGTCTGAAAAGATTTTAAACAATCCGAAAGTTGTTAAGCTTTATGATGCGTCTGACGAACAAATAGAAAGAACTGTGAAAATGTTTGATGGATCATCTTCTATGGATGATGATGTTTCAGATGAGGATAGTAATTCTGAAAAAGTAACACGAGAGAATGTTATTGATAAAGTAGAATCGTATGAAGGTGAAACGTTAGATACAGATAAATATACGTTTAAAGAGCCTGAGAAGACAGATGAAGGTAAATGGGGCTTCTCATTTGAAGATAAAGATGGCAATTTAGCAGGTTCGTATATTATAGATGATGACGGCAAAGTGACTGAGTATGATGAAGATGGAGAAGAAGTCGGATCAGGATATTAATATATTGAAAGACCTTTGAGCGTAACGTTCAAAGGTCTTTTTATTATACTAATAAATATTTTTTAAAGATTTATGTAATGTGTAACTTCTGTTTAATTGTCCTTTATTGCAACTTATTGTACACTGTATGTAAGCGCTTACTAAACGCAAGTATTTTAATATAGTAAATATGAGGAGAATATATATGAAGGATAAAGTGATCATTGTAACGGGTGGTAGCAGTGGTATGGGTAAAGCGATGGCAACGAGATTTGCTGCAGATGGTGCAAAAGTTGTCATAACTGGACGCTCACTTGAAAGACTTGAAGAAGCGAAAAAGGATATAGAACAAGAAGAAGGACAAGTATTATGTATTGATATGGACGTACGTGATCCAGAACGTGTTCAGTATACAGTAGATGAAACGATTAAAACATTTGGTAAAATAGACGGATTAGTCAATAATGCAGCAGGAAATTTCATTTGTGCAGCTGAAGATTTATCTTATAACGGTTGGAATTCAGTTATTGATATTGTATTAAATGGGACTTTTTATTGTTCGCAAGCAGTAGGTAAAGAATGGATTAAGAGTGGTCATAAAGGTCGTATATTGAATATTGTAGCAACATATTCATGGACAGCTGGTGCAGGAGTTATACATTCAGCAAGTGCCAAAGCAGGTGTGCTTGCTATGACGAGAACATTAGCAGTTGAATGGGGAAGTAAATACGGTATTACAGTTAATGCCATTGCACCTGGACCGATTGATAATACAGGTGGTGCTAAGAAGTTAACGTTATCTGAAGATGCCAGACAACAAACGTTAGATAGTGTTCCTGTAGGTAGAATGGGCCAACCTGAAGAAATTGCAGGATTAGCAAGATTTTTATTCTCAGATGAAGCGGCTTATATCAATGGCGATTGTATCACAATGGATGGCGGTCAGTGGTTAAATCGAAATCCATTTTAATATTAAATAACCTTTCACCTCGAATGTATTATAGGTGAAAGGTTATTTTTTTATTAAACGATACTTAACATACGTTCTAATGATTGTTTCGCAAAATGCGATGTTTCTTTATCGACTTTAATAATGTTTGATCGATCTCCAGCAATGATTTTATCTAAGCACCATGCTAGATGAGGTAAGTCAATTCTATTCATTGTTAAGCATGAACACATAAGTGGATTAAGGGATTCAATTGTAATATCTGTATATGTTTCTTTTAAGCGTTGCACGAGGTTCATTTCAGTACCAATCACCCAATGAGAACCTTTTGGTGCATTTTTTATTTTGTCGATTATATATTTAGTTGAACCTGCATAGTCTGCCATTTGTACAATATCAAATTGACATTCTGGGTGTACAATAACATTCACGTCTGGATCTTTTTGTCGCGCTTGATCTATATGAATGGGGTAGAACTTTTCATGAACAGAGCAGTGTCCCTTCCATAAGATGATTCTAATATCTTCATCACGACCATCGAAGTCTAGTTTCTTTTGTATCGGATCCCAGACAGCCATTTCCTCAAGTTTAATACCTAATTTATAAGCGGTATTACGACCTAAATGTTGATCAGGTAAAAATAATATACGTTTATCTTGATCTAAAGCCCATTGAATCACACTGTCAGCATTACCACTTGTCACACAAGAGCCACCATTTTCTCCGACGAATTTTTTGATTGCAGCAGTCGAGTTCACATAAGTAAGCGGTAGAATATTATCACCTAAACGACTTGTTAATATGTCATAGCCGTGAAGCGCTTGTTCAATATTTGCCATATCTGCCATAGAGCAACCTGCAGATAAATCGGGTAAGTAAATATCTTGATTATCATCAGTCAAAATATCAGCAGTTTCAGCCATAAAATGAACACCATTAAAGACGAAATATTGAGCCTTAGTATTCTCTTTACAAATACGTGCAAGTTCCAGAGAGTCGCCCATAATATCAGCAAATTGAGCAACTTCATTTTTTTGATAGTGATGCGTTGGCATAAATAAACGATCACCTAATGAAGTTTTAATGGATTTGATTTTGTCTTCAAGTTCTTGATGAGACATTTTTATGTACTTTTCAGGAATAGATTGGGCATTCTCAATTGTGAGATTAAACATTTATATAACCACCTTTGCAGAGATATCTAATGCATGTTGCTCATAAAATAACGAACCTATAGAAATATAATCGACGCCCGTTTCAGCGTAGTCGACAACATTTTTAATATTGATGTTACCGGATGCTTCAGTTTGTATATGTTCAGGCACTTTCGCAATATGTGCTTTTATCCATTCCGGTTTGCAATTATCAAACATAATGATATCCACATTGGATAAAATGGCTTCATCTAAAGCTTGTTCATCTTCAACTTCTATTTCGATTTTATCCATTGGTCCGATATGTTGCTTAGCTTTAGCAACAAGTTCACGAATCGATGGACTGAAACTGATATGATTGTCTTTTAACATTAATCCGTCATTAAGCGTTCGACGGTGATTATAGCCACCACCAATAAATACTGAATGTTTCTCAAACATACCTAATCCTGGCGTTGTCTTTCTCGTATCTACAATCTTGACGTTTGTATGCTGAACTTTTTGGACGATTTCATGTGTAGCTGTAGCGATACCGGACATTCTTTGAATTAAATTTAAAGTGATGCGTTCCATCGTCAAGAGGGTCGAAATACTACCTTCAATAACAGCGAGCTTCTGACCTTTCTCTATGAACGTACCTTCTTGAACGAACAAATTGGTCGTAATAGCATCATCAATCAGTTTAAAACTTTCTTGAATGATCATTTCACCACAAAATATGCCTTCTGATTTACTTAAAAGTGTTAATGTACCTTGTTGAGTGGCGTCGAATAAGCTTGAAGACAAATCACCATAATGGTTATCTTCAAGGTAAAATTGTTTGAGTTTTTCTTGGACGTATAACTTGTTTAACATGAATTGAATCCTCCATTAGTATTTCGATATCAGTATATTGCAGTATTGGTTCAGTATTCGGATAATCTAATCTGTAGTGGACACCACGTGATTCCGAACGACTTAAAGCCGATAAACAGATCATTTCTAAAGTCTTTACTTCTATATATTTCTGCCAATCTGATTGAGTCCATTCAGCTAAAGTCATCGCATTACTTAGACAATTTTGTATGTTATTTAAGTAAGCTGTGATGTCTGGACCATTACGCTCTATACCTAACACTTTAAAAGTTTGTTGACGAAAACCTTGTATGTCTTCATCACTTATTTTAGGAATATGTCGTTGCTCAGATTCACTAATATGAATATCTCTTATTTCAGATTGATGAATAGTTTCTCCGCAAAGATGTCCCATAACAAGTGCTTCAAGTAAGGAATTACTTGCTAGACGATTTGCACCATGAAAATTCGTATTACTCGCTTCTCCTATAACGTAAAAGTGGCTCAAGTTCGTTCGACCATAAATATCAGTTTTTACGCCACCCATTGTATAGTGAGCGCCAGGAGTAATAGGAATGAGGTGGTTCGCATATTCATCTGGAAAATGTTCAATGACATTTTGATAAATCGTTGGAAATCTGGTAGAAAATGCTTCAACTTGTTCAATATTAATAAAGCATTGATGACCAAGTTGTTGTTGCTGAAAGATGGCTCTACTTGTCACGTCTCTAGGAGCAAGACTTCCTAAAGAGTGTTTGTCTTCCATAAAATGCTCCCCGAGGCTATTGACTAAAATACCACCATGACCTCTTACTGCTTCAGAAACTAGACCGTATGTTTGTCCAGGCGTACCGAGTAAAGTGGGATGAAATTGAATCATTTCCATATGCCTTAATGGAATGCCGTGATGGTGCGCGATAACATGCCCTGAACTTATTGAACTGGATGCGCCTGAATGTGTAGGGAATAAATTGCTGTAACCACCTGTAGCCAAAATGACATCCTGGGCTATGATATCAAGTTGTTGTCCATGTTTATTAAGTGCACGTACACCACAAACAGCATGTTCAGTATCTTTCAACAAATCGATTACTTCAGTTTCTTCATAAATCTTAATATGCTTGGATGATAATTGATTCATCAAATGATGCGTTAAATATTTACCCGTCTGATCTCCACCAATATGTAAAATGCGTGGTCGACTGTGCGCACCTTCCATCGCAAAATCTAAAACATGTTGATTTGTAATCGTATCAAAATTCAATCCATTTTGTATGAGTTGCTCAATGTAACGATGACTATGTTGGATGATGGATTGTATAACATCAATATCTCCAATTTCATTGCCAGCTTTATACGTATCTACAATATGCGCATGGCCATTGTCATGTTCGTATTGAGAACAACAAATCCCACCTTGAGCTAGTGAACTGTTATGTTGATTTAGTTTATCTTTCGTAATGCAATAAATTTCAGTTTGCTCATTAAATGACTGTATAGCTGCTAATGCAGCGATGCCAGAACCGACTACAATTACTTTTCTCAAAGTTTACACCTTACTTTACATATATGTTATCATTTTATATACAATATATTGACACAAGAGAGCGTAAATAACAAGAGGGGGATTATAATTGATTTATTTAGATAATGCATCAACTACAATGATTGATAGCCAAGTGATGGATGTCTATCAAGATATACAACGCGAAGCATATTACAATAGTGAAAGTTTACATATAGGTGGTGTACATACTAGACAGTTGTTGGAGGAGTGTAAACAATTTATAAAGGATTACTTTTCAACAGATAAAGAAGTGATTTATACAAGAAGCGGTTCTCATGCAAATGAAATTGCGATACATAGTTTTTTGAAAGAGAAGGAGGGCGGTAAAGTACTCGTTTCACCTTATGAACACCCCTCTATACATGCCGCTTTAGAAGCTTATCAAGATGAATTTGATATCATTATGTTGCCTTTAGACAACAATGGAGAAATAGATTTAGAACAGACGGCTGCCATAATGACAGATGATGTTATGCTCATCATTGCACAACATGTTAATTCTGAGACTGGATATACACTACCTGTTGAAGAAATAGGTCAAATAGCGCTGGATTACAATGTTCCAATGCATGTTGATGGCGTACAAGCAGTTCATAAATTAAATGATATTAATGTAAAATTATTCAGTTCATACGCTTTTTCAGGACATAAGTTTCACGGTACAAAAGGATCAGGTGTTTTAATGATGAATCATGAGTATGTAAAGCCTTTAAATCAACATTATTTTCATGAAATGTATACACAAAATGGTACAATAGATTCACCAAGTATTATCGCGATGACAAAAGCATTATCAATGTCACCAAGTATTGACGAGATGCATACTTTACAACAATACTTCATTGAACAATTAAATGACTTATCATTTACACCTATTGTTTACAAAGCGCAAGCACCACATATTATTGCAGTATTAACACCGATATATGAAGGACAATATATTATGCAATATTTGTCGAATAGAAACATATGTGTTTCAACAGGTACAGCATGTGGTCATGGCGCATTGTTAAGTAGTGGTTTACAAGTTAAAATAGATTCGATACCTGAGAAAACGTATGATCAATATATACGTTTATCTATTGGAAAATTTACGACTAGAAATGACATAGATACTTGTTTGCACCATTTAAAAACAGCTATAAGAGGAGATCAGTGAAATGAATAACCCTTTTAAAAGAAGAGAACAAATTTTACAATTACTCGAGTCTTCAGATGAACCGATTAGCGGTAAACAACTGAGTCAACAATTCGATGTTTCGAGACAGATTATTGTGAAAGATATTTCTATATTGAAATCACAAAATTATAATATTGATTCAACAAGTCGTGGTTATGTTGTTAATAATGTACAATGCGGTAAAAGATATAAACGTGTCATTGTTTGCCAACATGATAATGACCGAATGGAAGAAGAGTTAAAGCTTATATTGGATAACGGGGCAATGATTGATGATGTTGCGATTGATCATCCTGTATATGGCAGTATTAAAGCGGATTTAATGATTGAAACGTACGAAGATTTATCTAAATTCATTAGTGAAATGGAAAAGTTTGAAGGACAAATGTTAGCGCACTTAACAGATAATCTTCATTTACATACGATTTCTGCACATACTGAAAAGATTTTAGACAATGCTGTAAGAGATTTAAAAGAACACCAATTTATTGTAGAATAACCAACAATATACCTCCGTATAATTTGCTTAAAGTAAAATTATACGGGGGTATATTATTTAGATATATTAAAAAGAAAAATTAGAATTTTTTGAATTCTTACTACTATTTTATGGGAATATGTATATAATGTATATAGATTAGATAAATAAGGGGGATTTTTAAAAGTGAATTTATTTATGAAAAAGTTATCAGTTGCTTCATTGAGTGCTCTGATTGCACTACCTGCATTTGCTACTCAAGCATCTGCAAATAGTGTCGCACCAAATGAAGACAGGTTACTCGAAACATTGGAAAAAGAAGGTGTCATTGAATCAACCGAAACACCTGAACAGAAAAACAAAAAAATCAGAGAGTATATGGATGGTAAAGGTGAACAATATCATCAAAAATACATACCGAATAAAGGGCTTTTTGATAAGAAGTACAACAAGGGGAACAATGGTAAGCGTTTAGAACCATTAAATAAGAATCAAAAAGAAATGTATAAAAAGAAAAACAACGGTAAACGTGTTGATAATGTTGAAGAAGAAAAATATAAAGGTAAAGTACGACAAGATAAAGTGTTAGTATTAGCGATGGAATTTCCAGATTATCCACATAGTTCGATTACGAAAGATGAAACAGATATGTACTATGATGATTATCCAGTTTCGCATTTTCAAGATATGGTATTTGGAGAAAATGGCTATAAAGGTCCAAATGGCGAGAATTTAATGAGTATGAAACAGTATTACAAAAACCAATCTGGCGGTAGTTATGATATAGATGGAAAAGTGCATGGTTGGTATAAAGCTAAACATCCTGCAAGTTATTATGGTGGAAATGTGCCAGACGAAAGTGGCAGCGATGGTAAACCGAAAGAATTGATTAAAGAAGCGTTAGAACAAGCAGCGAAAGATCCAGATATTAATTTAAGCGATTATGACCAATGGGATCGTGATGATATTGATGGTGATGGTGTTTATGATGAGAAAGATGGCATCATCGATCACATTATGATTGTACACTCTGGTCCTGGTGAAGAAGCGGGTGGCGGTAAATTAGGAACAGATGCTATTTGGTCACATAGATGGTCACTCGATTTTGATGATAAAGGTGAACCTTATACAATTCCTGGCACTGATTCTGGGCTTGATCAATTTGATGGAAAATTAGCAGCAATTGATTACACAGTTCAACCTGAAGATGGTGCAGCAGGTGTGTTCTCTCATGAATTCGGACATGATTTAGGATTACCAGATGAATATGATACAGAGTATTCAGGTAAAGGTGAACCCGTATCATTCTGGTCTATTATGTCATCAGGTAGTTGGGCAGGAACTGTTCCAGGTACTGAACCGACTGGATTTGATCCATACATGAAAGAAATGCTTCAACAATTACATGGTGGTAATTGGCAAACAGGTAATGAAATCAACGCATCTGAATTTAAGGGTGAAACGTCAGAACTTATAGATGAAGCATCTACTAAAGGGACAAACAATGATGCAATAAAAGTTAAACTCCCTGATAAATCAACTTTAATTCAAAAGCCAGTTCAAGGTAAGAAAGCATACTGGAGTGGTGCAGATGATGATTCACAATATTCAATGGAAACAGCATTAGATTTAAGTTCTGCTAAATCAAGTACGTTAAAATTTAAGACTTGGTATGATATAGAACAAGGATTTGATTATGGTTATGTTCAAGTATCTACTGACGATGGTCAAAATTGGGAAAACGTAGCAGGTAATATTACGAATAATGATGACCCATCAGAGAGTGGTCAGAACCAAGGAAATGGTATTGATGGTCAATCTGAAGGCTATGTTAATGCTAAATTTGATTTATCGAAATACGATGGTAAAAAAGTAAAATTAAGATTCTTATATGTAACAGATAAATTTGAAACAAACCCAGGTTGGTTTGTCGATAAAGTTAGAGTAACTTCAGAAGGTGGACAAAACATCTTCAGTGATAATGCAGAAGGTAAATCAAAATTTGATTTACAAGGCTTTGAACAAAGTGATGGTAATAGATATGATGAGAACTACTATTTATTACAATGGAGAAACTTTACAGGACCAGATAAAGGATTACAACACATTAAACGCGGTGGCGGAACAATGTCTTACAACAAAGGTTTAACAGTTTGGTATGTTGATAAGAGTTTCTCAGATAATAACGTAAGTTCACACCAAGGACAAGGCTTCATAAGCGTTGTAGATGCTGACCAAAATGCATTGAATTGGAAGAAGAAAGGTGTAGCTGATGATCCAGCAACAACACAATTCCAAATTAGAGACGCAGCATTTAGTTTAGATCACCAACCTAAATTGAAATTGAAAAACGAAGACGGCTATAAACTACATGATAATAAAACGAAGAAAAATCCTGTATTCGATGACAGTCAAGATTACTCAAACCAAGGACAAAAAGATGCAGGTGTATTATTACCGAATCATGGCTTGAAATTTGAAGTATCAGCAAAAAGTAAAGACAACTCAGTCGGTAAAGTGAAAATCACAAAATAAATAATGAAACAGGAACGCCAATGGGTGTTCCTGTTTTTTGGAAATTAATCAATTACTCTACGAGGTGACCTGTTTAATTTTCATTCATCGTAAATATAACCTATAATGAAGATGAATTTAATCTAATGAAAAGGGTGATTATTGTGGATGTAAGATTTCCGATTGGAGAATTAGAATTACCTGAAAAAGTAACAATGAATGATATTAATCAGTGGTTAGATGAGATTGGTAACTACGCAAATCGATTAAGAAAAGTTGTTGATGGATTAAACGACGAAGCATTAAAGAAAAAATACAGAGAAGGTAGTTGGACAGTTAGACAGCTTGTCCATCATATAGCCGATTCTCAACTGAATATGTATCAACGTTTGAAGATTGCTTTAACCGATGATAGAAAGCCGACAATAGTTGGTTTTGATCAAGAAAAATGGATTGAATTACCAGATAATGAATTACCTATCGAATGTTCTCTTAGAATGTTAGAAGGTATTAACGAACGGATTGTTGCTGTAGGACGAAGTTTAACTGAAGAACAACTGAAAAGCGCATTCATTCATGAAGATAATGGTGAAACAACAGTAGCCTTTAAAATCGCAAAGTTATCATGGCATGAAGAACATCATTTAGCACATATTAAATTAGCTTTAAATAATTAATCACAATACCGTCCAAATTATATTTGGATGGTATTTTTTTATATTAAAATATGGTAATTAATATTCTGAAAATTTTCAAAATAGTCTATTGCGAATATTTATAAAAACGCTTACAATAATAAAATACAATAGAGGGGGTACTACAACATAAATTTGGCAATACTTGGATTTATAATGGTTATCATTTTTATGATTCTCATTATGAGCAAAAAGATGTCAGCTTTAGCAGCATTAATTATAGTGCCAACAGTTTTCGGACTGATTGGGGGATTCTATTCTAAATTAGGCGAATATATGGTGGATGGACTATTAACAGTGGCACCAACGGGTATTATGCTCGTATTCGCAATTTTATACTTTGGGGTTATGATTGATGCAGGATTATTTAATCCTGTCATTGAAGCAATTATGAAAGCAGTTAAAGGAGATCCAGTTAAGATTACAATTGGAACAGTCGCTTTAGCTTCATTAGTTGCATTAGATGGAGATGGCACGACAACTTTTATTATTACAGTTACGGCTATGCTTCCTTTATATAAGAAAATGGGCATGAACTTATACATATTATCAACCTTAGCATTGCTATCTATTGGCGTTATGAATATGACGCCATGGGGTGGTCCAACTGCAAGAGCGATTTCTTCACTACAGTTAACGACTGAAGAAGTATTTACACCGATTATTCCAGTAATGATAGCTGGCATACTATTCGCTGTATTTGCAGCTTACGTATTAGGTGTTAAAGAAAGAAGAAGAGTCGGTATTAAAAATCATTTAAGTTTAACACTTGATGAAATGCATAATTCTAATGGTACAGATGAAGATGAAAAAGCATTATTAAGACCGAAAATTGTGATTGTTAATGCACTTTTAACAATATTATTACTAATCGCATTGATTACAAGTTTCTTACCAATTCCAGTATTATTTATGATTGGTTTTGCAATTGCATTACTAATCAATTATCCAAGCCTTGAAGTGCAGTCTGAATTAATTAAACGTCATGCAGGTAATGTATTAGCAGTTGTAGGTTTAGTGTTTGCGTCTGGAATTTTCACAGGAGTTATGAATGGTACTGAAATGGTAGATGAGATGGCAAAAGCGTTAGTAAATGTTATTCCTGAATCAATGGGTAATCATTTCGCACTTATCACAGCAATCTTAAGTATGCCATTCACATACTTTATGGCCAATGATCCATTTTATTATGGTATTTTGCCAATTTTAGCAGAATCTGCCCAACAATTTGGTGTCGCAAAAGCTGAAATGGCAAGAGCATCGATACTCGGACAACCATTACACGTATTAAGTCCACTATATGCTGCAGGTTATTTATTAGTCGGTATGTTAGGCATAGATTATGGTACAAACCAAAAAGTTGTTATGAAATGGGCAATAGGTTCCTCAGTATTTATGATATTTATTGCTGGAATAATAGGTGTTATTTCGTTTTAATTAATGTTACATAATTTCCATAGGCATCACCAAACCCCCTTACTAGTGGAATAGTAAGGGGGGTTATTTAGTGATATTTATTTATACTAATGCTTTAAAGTTTTCTAAGCGGTTTGCTTTTTCTTCTTCGCTAATGTTGTGTGCTTTTACGTAACGGTTTCTTTCGTGTGATGCACATTCGTGTGAGCATGCACCTAGATATTTGTGTTCGTTCTCTTCTGTAACTAAGAATTGACGGTTACATTCTGGGTTACTACAGTTAATGTATCTTTCACATGGTGTGCCGTCGAACCATTCTTTACCGACTACTGTTTTTTCGACTTGGTTTACGTCTACGCTAATTCTTTCATCGAATACGTACATTTTGCCGTCCCAGAATTCACCTTTAGTTTCTGGATCTTTACCGTAAGTTGCGATTCCGCCTTCTAATTGGCTTACGTCTTCGAAACCTTCTTTTAATAAGAAGCCTGAGAATTTTTCACAACGGATACCGCCTGTACAATAAGTGACGATTTTCTTATCCATAAATTGTTCTTTATTCTCTTTAATCCAGTCTGGTAAATCTCTGAATCTTGTAATATCTGGACGAATTGCACCGCGGAAGTGTCCTAAGTCGTATTCGTAATCATTTCTTGCGTCAATGACAATTGTATCTTCTTCTAATAAAGCTTCTTTAAATTCTTTTGGTGATAAGTAGTTACCAGTTAATTCTCTAGGATCTACATCTTCTTCTAAGTCTAATGCTACGATTTCTGGTCTTGGACGCACGTGCATTTTTTTGAAAGTATGTCCTTCAGCTTCGTCGATTTTGAATGTAATGCCTTCAAATCTTTCGTCTGCTTTCATTTGTTCCATGTATTTATCTGTGTCAGCTTTCGTACCTGAAAGTGTACCGTTAATACCTTCAGTTGCTACTAAAATACGTCCTTTAAGTTCAAGGTCTTTACAAAATTCTAAATGCTCTGCTGCAAAAGTTTCGGGGTCAGTAATTGTTGTATATTTATAAAACAATAGTACTCTATAATCCATTTTCTTATCTCCTCTAATTCTCTTTTTTATTTATATGATATGTCAATTTGAAAGTATCTAGTTGATATGGAACAATTTTTATATGAATGCACATTTTTATCCTCATTATATTGTATCAAAAAAGTTGCATTTTTCAATTGTTTGATTTTGTAAAATAATATGAAATCGTTTTTATCTTTCATTTTGTGTGAATTCGAGGGTGAAAAGGAGTTATATTGACTGATATTTAATGAGAAAGTTAAACTTGTAATTCGCCTTCTTTAATTTCTTTTGTGCGATCGCCAAAGTGGTTGTCTAATTTAGTTAAAGTGGATATAAAGTTCATAAATTCATCATCAGGTATTATTTTTAATAAGTAATCTAAATTTGTGATACATATCTTATTCAATTCTTTAATTTTTTCACGACCAACGTCTGTGATAAAGACATGAATTTTTCTATTATCTTCACTATCCATTTTCTTTTCTACAAAGCCTTCTCTAATTTGTTCGTTTAGTAAACGACTTAAATTTCCTTTATCCGTTTCTAAGGATTCGGCAAGTCCAGCTAATGTCATACCTTCATTTTCACTAATAAAATACAATAAGTTCAGGTAATTTAATGAATAACCATTATTATTAGCAACATGTCCACATAGAAATTTAAAATTAGTATTCAATCGTAAAAGCTTAGTTTTAAAATCTTGTAATAAATCTTCTTTCTATATTTTCCATATTGTATTCCTCCATTAAATTAATTAATGCATTAAGATTTTATCAAACTTTCAATCATTAAAAAAGTAAAATTTCCTAAATAGTATAAAAAAGTTTAGTTATTAAGTACAATTAAATGATTATGAATCATAATATGTAAATTCACATAAAAAAGTTGAATAGCATGTATAATGCCATTCAACTTCATTATTTCTTATCTCCAACCTTTATGATTTCTGTATTTATAAAAAGCAGAAACATCAATATTTTGTTTTTCAGCAGTTTTAATAACTTGTCCTACATTTTTAAAGCCTAATAATTTAAAATAATCAATAAGTTGCTGTTTAGTTAATGTGTCAGTATCTTTGTTTAATAGAGCTGCTAAATCTTGATCAGTATGGAAAGATAAGCGCGCATCATCATGAAGCGTTAATCCATTTTGAGAATACGTTCTAGCATCAGCATGATGAGAATCAGTAACACTCACCGCACCAAAACCTAAAATAACAGCAGATAAAGTAACAGGAATTAATTTTTTGAATTTCATATATAACCATCTCCAATCATTTGATGAGTCGATTATAATATAAAAATTCCCAAAAAATAGGCAGTTAAAAGTTATTTAATAATAGTTAAGAATGAGTTAAGAAATAGGGGAGAATAAATCCTTCTCCATTAATTTTGTTAAATCACCATCGTTATTTATTTCTACGCCGGTATCTACAAAGCCTAATTTAATATATAGCTCATATGCAATTTGATTTGGAATATCTACCAAGAGTGCAATGTGTTTTATATGTGGCATATGTTCTGATAAGTATTGATTGAGTTGTTGTAAGCTTTCTTTTGCGTAGCCTTGTCTTAAATAGCGTTTATCTGTTGATAATGATCTTACAAAAATTGTGGATTCATCTGGTGTTGAAAAGTACTTTGTAAATTCGCTATGTTCATGCAAGACGAAGAATACAGCCAGATTATCATCTTCTGTTAATCCTAATATGCAATGTCTATTTTTATTTTGTACTGCCAGTTCAATATTTTCTTTCGGTGTTTTTGTAAACTGAAGTTGTGAATTATCCATTTGATATGACTGCACTTTATCATAATAATTGTCGTTATATGCAATTAACTTCATAGTAGACCTCCAATATGTATTCTAGATTAAATCATCTCTTTTATGTCTGTTAGATTATTTATTGTATTTTATCATAATTTGAATAGCCTTCCTCAAAAAGAATAAAAAGTTTAAGTTGACATTTTTTTACAATGTGTAATAATAAATTTAAAATTCTAGTGGGAGGCTATGATATGTCAGAGTTAAAAGGAATTCCTGAATCTATGTTAATACCACTTGCTGTTAAGGCGAGAGAGACTTTAAGTGATATGCCAATTATTAATGATCCTTTATCTGTTAAAATAATAAAAGAAATAGATAATCCTGTACTTGATACATATGTGGACTGGCTATCACAGCTTGGTATTAGTATTAGGACAGAAATTTTAGATGAAATTGTGATTAACTTTATTAAACATGCTAATCATCCATTTATTATCAATATTGGATGTGGATTAGATACGCGTCTCAGTCGATTGAAATTGAACAATATTCCTTGGATTGATATTGATGTACCTGAAAGTATAAATCTTAGAAAACGATTTTTTAATGAAACTTATTTTTATAAAATGATTAATAAGTCTATGTTTGATTATAGTTGGATTGATGATGTTAAACGTAATGTACATTTTAAAGAAGATAGTGATATTTTAATAATATTTGAAGGTGTGTTAATGTATTTTGAGAAAGTAGAAGTTGAAGCTGTATATAAAGAGATTGCTCGTTTATTTGATAAGCATCATTTAGTAATTGCTTCAGAATTTTGTTCAAAATTTATGACTAAACATACAAATAATCATCCATCTGTCTCTAAACTTTCTAGTAAACCATTATTTAAGTTTGGTTATAATAATGTCGCAGAGTTAAAAGACATTTTGCCTGACAGTTGGAAAGTGGTTAAAGAATATAATTACTTTGATAGATATTCTCATAGATGGCGCTATTTGAAATGGTTTAAGTATATAGTCTATCTTAAAAATCGATTTAATAATAAAATTGTAATAATCAAAAACACTTAATATAAAAGTGTAGTGGGAGTTGGCAATGGAAACGATATATTTAGCAGGCGGTTGTTTATGGGGCGTGCAAGCTTTTGTAAAGACGTTACCTGGCGTAATTGAGACAGAAGCGGGTAGGGCGAATGGAAGTAGCCGTACACTTGAAGGTGAATACGATGGTTATGCAGAATGTGTAAAGACTGTATTTGATCCTGCAATCGTTAGTGTAGAAGATTTGATGGCATACTTGTTTGAAATTATAGACCCATATAGTGTGAACAAACAAGGTGAAGACGTTGGGTTGAAATATCGAACAGGTGTCTATAGTGAAGAAGAGTGTCATTTAGAAACTGCACGTCAATTTATAGCAAATAGAAGTGATGCAGACCGAATTGCAGTTGAGGTTAAAGCATTAGAGAATTATGTACGAAGCGCAGAAGAACACCAAGACCGTTTAGCAAAATGCCCAGACGATTATTGCCACATTTCCCAAGAAATGATGAATAAATATAAATAAAAGAGGTATGTGATTTGGGCGCAGAGGAGCTGTATTTATCAAGATTGACCAAACAAGATAAATAGAGGCGTCGAATATTGCAAGACGGCCCTGACTAGCAACATAGCAAAATTCCCCATATATCATTCCACAGAAAAAGCTAGGACTTGTTCAAAGTCCTAGCTTTTCTCATTTTATTGTCCGTGATAAATACTAAAGTTCAGTGGCTTAATGCCATTGCTTGACCACTCGTTGTATATTTTTTGTTTATTTCTATCGTTTTCTACAATTGTGATACCGCAGTCGCCGCCGCCAGCTCCTGATGTTTTACTTGCGCCACCGTATGATTCTCCGATATCGCATAATTTTTTAAGATGTGGTGTTTCGATATCTATTGTAGCGAATGAATCTAAATATTGAATGACAGTACGATTCTTTCTAATTGTATCTTGTACACCTTGTATATTGTTTGTCTTAAATGCTTTAATAAGTTGTTCGACATATTTCTGTGATTGATCTAAAAATTGTGTATATATTGTTGGGTCTGCTTTTAAGCGTTTAACTTCACTTACTAAATGATGTGAAGAAGCGGGTGAGCCTGTCCAACCGATTAATACTTCCATATGCTCTGGTGCTTGAAGTGGTTCGATGTGTAAGCCTGGCCAGTTTTTATAAAGGACATCCATTACAGATGTTTCTTCTATTTGTTGTTTAACCCAAACGTGATCAAAAGTACTATAGACTAACCAACCTGTATAAACACTTACTGCGATATCACCGCAAGAACTTAAACTTTGTAATTTCATATTAGCGATAACAGCTAATTTATAAATAAATAAATTTGATAATTGTAAGTTATAGAATTCGTTTAGAGCTTTGATAACAGATACTAATACTGCTGCACTAGAACCTAAACCATATTTATGACCGGATGCATCATCAAGGTTACTATCAATTGTTAAGTTGTAATGTCTTAATGTGACATTGGAACTTTTAGCAAATTGTTCAAAGACTTCTATAGCTTGTGTAATATATTTAAGCTGATCTGCAGCATCATTATCAGAAATGATGATTTTGTCTTGTTCTCTTGTAAATGTAATCGGCTCATGATGTAAAGTCTTAGAATGGATAAATCCTGATGATGAATTCGTATCTTCAATTGTTGCTGTCACAAATCGATCAACTGCAATTAAGACAGATTTATATCCAGGCTCTGTTACTGCATATTCTCCAGCAATATACAGCTTTCCTGGCGCTTTGACTTGAATCATTATATCTCTTCCTTACTCAATAATTTCAATTCCTGTGTTTGTAATATCACTCGCAATAACTTGTTCTTTATTAAAAGATTTAAGTAAAGCGTCTATTATAAATTGCTGGTTTTTCTTTTCGACTAATATTTTAACATTTGGACCTGCATCCATTGTAAAATAGCACGGATATCCAGCTTTTCTACATTGATGTACAATATCCATAACTTCATAACTTTCTGGTACTAAGTATGTGAAAGGTGGCTGTGCACCTAAATTAGTAGCGTGCATGCGTAAGCCATTTTCTTCGATGACTTCACCTAAATGTTTGAAGTCTTTGTTACGTATGGCTTCTTTAACTGATGCAATATCTTCATCAACATGATCTAACCAATATTGGAAGAAACGGGATGTGTCTCTTGTATGGGACATGCCTGAACGACTAGATACTTTTTTCGATTGGTTATTGATGACTACAAATACCATTGATAAATCTTCTTCCCAACCTTGTGCATCGATTGCGTGTGCATATGACGTTTCGTCGTCATGACCTTTTTCCCATTCAGCAAATCCACCAAAAATACTTCTAGAAGCTGAGCCTGACCCTCTTCTAGCTAATCTTGATAAATCTTTATCAGACATATTTAAGTTAAGTGCTTCGTTACAAGCTGCAGCAAGGGCTGCAAATGCGCTTGCTGATGAAGCAAGACCTGCTGCTGTAGGAACATAATTGACACTTTCAATATAAGCATAGTGTGAAGTATGACTACGTTCTCTTACAAGGTTCATAAACTGATAAATTTTCTTCGATTGTTCTTCGTTTACTTCTTCACCATTTAGAACGAGTATATCTTTCGTGTATTCAGGACTAAATATTACTTTTGTTTCTGTATAAAATTTATCAAGCGTAACGGATAAGCTATTATTCATGGGGATGATAAGTGATTCATCAGCTTTTCCCCAATATTTAATTAAAGCAATATTTGTGTGCGCGCGGGCTTTACCACTCATATTCAATCTCGTTAACCTCCTAAATTTTCAATCCAAGTATGATGAGCACCGAATTTTTCAGCACTTGTTGCAATTTTTTCAGCAATGTCGAGATTTTGAGCGAGTACAATCATGCTACCACCACGGCCACCGCCTGTAAGTTTACCAGCAGTTGCACCTTGTAATTTACTTATTTCAAGTAATGCTTCAATATTGTCATGACTAACTGTTAACTTGCGTAAATTTTCTTGTGCACGTTCAAATACGTGTGCTAATTTTGTGAAATCATGATGTTCGATTGCTTCATTAGCATCGTATACGAGCGTACCAATATGCTCTATATACTGCATATATTGTTCGTTATGATCACATAATTGGTGGACATCTTCGACTGCTTGTTTAGTAGAACCTTGAACACCTGTATCTATCACGACCATATAGCCGTTTATGGATAGTGGTTTTAAAGTTGTTACTTTTCCTTGTTGAAACCATACTGGTTTATTAGAGACAATCGTTTGTGTATCGATGCCACTCGGTTTGCCATGCGCGATTTGTTCTGCCCAATTCGCTTCTTCTATTAATAATTCATCAGAAAGAGGCTCTCCTATATAATCATAACTTGCTCTTACAAAGGCGATAGCCATAGCAGCACTGGAACCTAATCCTCTTGAAGGGGGAAGATTTGTTTCGAATTTAACATTTATAGGCTCTTCGATATGATGTTTATCGATAAATCTTGAAATAACAGATTTAATATGTTCAGGAGCTGATTGTAACGTTCCTTCATATACATCACTATTAATATATGAAGTATCACCTGCGTTAAGAGACTGGATCGTTACTTTCACTTTACCTGTTGTAAATGGAATCGCTATTGCTGGTTGTCCAAAAGTAACAGCATGTTCTCCTATTAAAATAACTTTCCCATTTGCTTCCCCGTATCCTATTTGTGCCATATTTTCAATCACCTTTAGTATTTCTTATTTTATTTTTGTTAAACACTTTATTATTATAAAGCTCTGTCACCATATATTCAAAAACTTTAACTAATTAATGTGTAATTATTACAATTTTTAATGAAATTGATAGCTATTATGACCTTTTGCAAAGCCTTTTGCTGTAAATAACCAAGAATCGCCACCACGTTCTATATCATTGGCACAAATGATTAATTGATTTGTACCGGGTATAAATGCAGGATGTGTCGATCTTAACATATGCCCTTGGTCGCGACCTGGCATTAATATTTGTCCGATAGGGTAACCACTTTTATTAAAGACAAGTACTCTACCTTGACCATACATAGCAACATAAAGGTTATCGTCGCTATCAATGCAACAAGAATCAGGACCTTCATGACCTGTAAAATGATATGGAATAGATGCACCAAATGGTTCAATTGTCACACCGTCTTCTTCTAATGAAATACGATGTAATCTATTCGCATTTGTTTCAGTCACCCATAGTACACGTTCATCTGTACTTAATGCAATACCATTTGCTACTGCGATATTTTGAATAATAGGTGTAATTGTTTGATGATCAGGTGAAACATAATATACGCCACCAAGTGGATTTGTAGAGTATCCTCTAAAATCCGTAAAGTAGAATCCACCTTTACTATCAAATACTAAATCATCAACGCAATATTCTGTATCGATATCTGAAACGATACTTTGTGGATTTTTGCCGTCTGCATCAGTCGCAAAAATACCACCAGAACTTTTGAAGTCACCTAAATAAGACATAAATAATCGTCCGTCTTTATGTATTTTAACAGAAGCTGGATTAGTTTTCTCAGATTTAAATACTGTATTGACTTTTTTCTCAGGTAAATCTACGCGGAAAATAGTCCCGCCAAATACTTCGCATAAGAAAAGATTATGATTTCTATCAAAGCATAAACCTTCTAATTGAAGACCTTCATCAGAAATTTTGAGCCAAGGTTCAGCTGTTACAGTTTGCAAGTGCTGTTCATGCGCAAGTAGTGGAACAGCACTTTTTGAAGCTTCCGTATAATATAAAGATGGTATATGTTGATCAGCCATGATAATCTCTCCTTTAAGTTGTACAATATAGAAAAGTACACATGTACTTTAAAGATGTGTTTAATATATATGTTTAATATTATCACTTTTAACTTACAATGAAAATGAATATTAAATTGCGAAAAATATGAATGATGTAAAAGATATTATAAACATATAAAAAACAGCTTTTCGAGAAGTGGAAAAGCTGTTTTTCTGATTAAGCTTTAATTGATTTCGCGCGTTGTTCTACATATGTCTGTAATTCTGGAGACAATACATAGCTGACTGATTTTAAATCAGATACGTTTGATGCATTCAATAAATTAGCAATGACATGCATTTGTTCGATAAATTGTTTCATATGTTCAATTGTATCTTCTACACCATAAGCATCTAAATATTTAAGAACATATCCAGATAAGCCAACAGCTTCTGCACCTAATACAAGAGACTTAATGGCATCGAGTGGGTTTTTAACGCCACCACTAGCTAATATATAAATATCTGCATTTAATAATTGTGCTTCTAATAAGCTTTGAACAGTACTTTGTCCCCATTGATTTAAGAATGCCATATCTTTTAATGGTCTTCTTTGATTTTCAATGTCCGCAAAATTCGTACCGCCTCTACCACTAACATCTACATATTGAATGCCAATATCTTTAACTTTTTGAATCGTTTCAGCACTCATACCGAAACCAACTTCTTTGATGATCACGGGTATATCAATATTATCTTGAATTTCTTGAATGTTTGTTAGCCAATTTTCAAATTCAGTATCACCTTCAGGCATTATCAGCTCTTGAGGTGCATTGACGTGAATTTGTAAGGCGTCAGCATTTAGAAGTTCTATTGATTTCTTAGCTTTTGCATATTCAATATCTGCTCCAACATTACTGAATATTAGACCTTCAGGATTTTCATCACGTACTACTGTGAAACTTGATTCAGCGTTAGGGTCTTTTAGAGCGGAATGTGTAGAACCTACAGCCATTGGTATGTTACAAGCTTTAGCGATTTGAGCTAACTCTTTGTTAATAGTTGCGGCTCTTTCACTTCCACCCGTCATCGCATTGATATAAATAGGGTATTTAAAAGTGAAATGCGGAAACTTTACTGATAAATCAATTTGATTTTTATTAATAGAAGGAATGGATTGATGTATAAGCTGTACTTTATCAAAATCAGTACTAACTGGTGAATACGTATCTAATGCCAGCTGAATATGTTCATTCTTCCTTTTGCTTCTTAATGAGTCGTCCATTCATTTATCCTCCGTGCGTCTATATGTTTAATGATATATTTTATCTTAATACACATTATAGCAGTTGTATAATTGAATATAAACTAAACATTGTTATACATTCCGCTTCAAAATCTTTTTCCAAATACCTGAAAAATCAATCAAACAATTTATGCTAATATTAATACTATACAAATATACATAAAATGGAGGAGAATCGTTATCAAATTTAAAAAACTTACTTTAATTTGTACATTATTATTAAGCGGTTGTACTTTACCAGGCTTAGGTGGCGCATCGTCTGATACAGTGAAAATTACGGCGCTTGCTACAAGTGAGTCTCAAATCATGGCGCATATGATTCGCTTACAAATTGAGCATGATACAAAAGGGCAAGTAAAACCGATAATTGTAAATAATCTTGGTTCTGCGGTAATTGAACATAACGCGATATTAAATGATAATGCGCAAATATCTGCGACAAGATATACAGGTACTGATTTAGTAGGTGCTTTAAACTCTGAACCCATTACAAATACTAAAAAAGCTGAGAAAGCTGTTAAAACAGGTTTTCAAAAGAAGTTTGATCAAACATTCTTTGACTCATATGGCTTTGAAAATACCTTTGCATTTACAGTCACTAAAGAAACAGCTAAAAAGTACAATTTAAAAAAAAGTTTCAGATTTAGCCAAGCATAAGGATGAACTAAGAGTAGCAAGTGACCCTACTTGGATTAAACGAAAAGGGGATGGCTATCCAGCTTTTTCAAAAGCGTACGGATTTGAATTTAAGGATATTAGAACAATGCAAATTGGACTTGTATATGATGCATTGAAGAATAAGAGTATTGATGCCGCACTTGGGTATACAACAGACGGTAGAATAGCAGCTTATGATTTAGTGACACTAGAAGATGATCGTCACTTCTTTCCACCATATGACGCCAGTCCATTAGCAACAAATGAATATTTGAAACATAATCCAAAAGCTAAAAAATCAATAGAAAAATTGGTTGGGAAAGTATCCACTGAAAAAATGCAAGAATTGAATTATCAAGCAGACGGTAAAAAAGAAGAACCAGCCATAATCGCAGAAAAATTCCTTAAAGCACATCACTACTTTGAATAGTTAATATAGTAAAAAGCAGGAACCATTAGAGCGGTTTCTGCTTTTTTGATACATATTGAGAGTGAAATATAAGGGAGATAGGTGATTCTTGGATTAATAGAGTCGTTAAGCCAAGAGATGGTCCAAGTCATGGCTTAAGTGTCGAGTAAAGCCATGACATTCACTATTTTCATTAATACTCTATTTATTAAGCCCATCCTCTGAACCGTGTTGCTTCGGCTGTACGTCTAACACCTACAACATAAGCTGATAATCTCATGTCTAGTTTTCTCTTTTGTGAAATGTCATATACTTTGTCAAAAGCTTCGACAATCTTAGTTTTTAATAACTGATTCACTTCTTCTTCTGACCAATAAAGTCCTTGATTGTTCTGTACCCATTCAAAGTATGAAACAGTTACACCACCGGCACTGGCTAGTACATCCGGAATTAAAAGGACATCATTTTCTGTCAGAATACGTGTTGCTTCTTGTGTTGTAGGACCGTTAGCCGCTTCTGCTACTATACTCGCTTTTATGTCTCCTGCATTTTGTGCGGTGATTTGGTTTGCTAAAGCTGCGGGTACTAAAATGTCACAATCAATTCCAAATATATCTTCGTTTGGAATAATGTTATCAAATAAAGGTGTGATTCTACCGTGTTCTTTACGAAGTTCTAATAAATGATCAATATCTAAACCTTCTGGATCATATAAAGCACCTCGACTTTCTGAGATACATACAATTTTTGCACCTTTATCATGTAGGATTTTAGCGATAAAGCTACCAGCATTACCAAATCCTTGTATAACAACTTTTGCACCTTTGATATTAATATGCTTACGTTTAGCCGCTTCTTCAATCGTAATTACAGCACCTAATGCTGTTGCTTGTTCACGGCCTAGTGAACCACCTAAAGAAATGGGTTTACCTGTAATGAAATTTGGCGCGTTAACTTTATGCATAATACTATATTCATCCATCATCCAAGACATGATTTGAGCATCCGTATATACATCGGGTGCTGGGATATCCTTAGTAGGTCCTACGATTTGAGCAATTGCTCTAACATATCCACGTGACAATCTTTCTAGTTCATTTTGACTCATGCTATGAGGGTCACATTGAATGGCACCTTTACCACCACCATAAGGTAAGTTTACAAGGCCGCATTTTAAAGTCATCCACATTGATAATGCTTTTACTTCATTTTCATCTACATCAGGGTGGAAGCGGACGCCACCTTTAGTAGGTCCCACTGAACTATTATGTTGAGATCGATATCCTGTAAAAGTTTTTACAGATCCATCATCCATTTTAACTGGAATACGAACTCTTAAAAATCTAGCAGGTTCTTTAATCAATTCAAAAAGACCTTCATCGTACCCTAATTTATATAAAGCTTGTTCAATTATATTTTGTGTAGAAGTTACAAGATTGCTATTTTCACTCATGTTTGACGCTCCTTTGTTGGATAAAATAATGTCTAAAAAAAACATATTAAATAAAATTATAATACAAATGAAAATGGTTTTCAATAAAATAAACAGAATTTACTAAAAATTCTAATATGTATAATGATAAAATTTGTTGTATTTTAATGTAATGAGTGTAAGGTGTTGGTAGTAATTGGAAGTCGTGATATAATTTAATTACGAGCATATACAAATATAATGAAACCATTATATTTACTAGTGTGAATGAATCTTGGACAAATGAATTTTCGTACAAGATTCTTCTTTTTTATGTAAATGAAGATGTGTAGAAAAGAGGTTCAGGAAGTCATAGTGTATATTTTATAAATTGAGTAATGAGTGGAATGTGAATATTGGCTGTGATGTGAGTTAAAGTCGGAATAAACTCACGAGATCACAAAAGATGTGAGTTAAAGATGGAGTAAACACACAAGATCATAAAAGACGTGAGTTAAGTCCCTAATTAACACACGAGTTCCTTAAAAACCCAATTCTCTCGTATATCCGAGCCTCAAACATGATTTAAAGTCTGTATCATTCTCTCATATATAGCGCACGATTATTTGCAATATTAAAAAGACGCCCCCAACAATTTTCTAAGAATGTTATGATATTACTATCAAAAACTTATCTTAAACATCGTGGGGGTGTCTTTTTGTCTGAAATGCTCAATATTTTACTAACGGTTGTTGTACCGATTTTTCTAATGACAGCGTTAGGTTATGTGCTTCAAAAGCGTGTGAAACTTGATTTACGTACGCTCGCAAAATTAAATATCAATGTGTTTGTGCCTGGATTTATTTTTGCCAAGTTTTACAAAGCTGAGTTAGCGGTCAATTTATTATTATTAATCATCGTATTCTTCGTCATATACATAATTGCTTTATATATCGTCGCTTTTGCTATTGCCAAAATGCAAAATTTAGATAAGGGTAAAGAGACGACTTTAACAAACAGTGTACTCTTCTTTAACTCTGGTAACTACGGTGCGCCGTTAAATGATATTGTATTTAAAAGTGATCCACTCGCAATGTCTGCACAAGTTATTGTATTAACACTGCAAAATGTCTTCACGTTTACATATGGTGTCTTCGCAATTCAATCCGTTCAATTAGGTAAACTTAAAGCTTTACTCAATTACTTTAAGATGCCCATTATTTATGCACTCGTTCTTGCTATTATTTTAAATTATAATCATATTCCAATTCCTGAGTTCATGTGGACGACTGTCAGTTATTTGTCTGATGCTATGATTGCGATTGCTTTAATTCTTCTCGGTGCACAAATTGCCAATATTAAACTTAATTTTAAATGGTCATCTTCTTATATTTATATCTTTATAAGATTAGTTGTTGGACCAGCTATCGCATTAGTCATTATAAAATGCATGGGGTTAGATGGCATTATCGCACAAACATTATTCATTGCTTCAGCGATGCCAACATCCGTGAACAGTTCAGTTATTGCGCAAGAATATGATAATTATCCAGCTTTAGCTGCAGAATTAGTCTTTATGTCTACGTTGTTTAGTTCTATTTCTGTTGTTGTTGTCATTTATTTATCTTATTTAATTTTTTAATGTACATTTAAAAGCTCTTTAAATGTCTGACTTGAATAAGCTTCTCTATACAGTCCGCGTCGTTGTAATTCTGGAACAATATATGTTACAAAATCTTCAAGACTATGTGGTAAAGTAGGTGGCATTAAATTAAAGCCATCAGCAACTCCAGACTTAAACCAAAGCTCCATTTCATCTACTATTTCTTCAGGTGTACCTATTAATGTAAGATGCCCACCACCTGCATTGAGATAACCTAATAATTCTCTCACTGTAGGGGCGGTATCTTCTATAATTTCTAAAATCGTTTCATATCTGCCTACTGGACCATCGAATGCTTCTACAGGTGGCAGTTCTGGGACAGGTTCATCCAATGCCCATTTCGAACAATCTTGTCTAACAAACGTACTTAATTGTTTAATGGCATTTTCAATTGGTAAAGCTTTATCTAATTTTTCTTTTTTGAGCAGTGCTTCTTCACGTGTTTCCCCAACATAAGTGACTAATCCTGGGAAGACTTTAATATATTTCTCGGGTGTATCACTTGCGCTGATGGCCGTATTTAATTTATTTCTATAAGCTTTCGCTTGTTTCAAGTTCCATGATACTGAATAAACTGCGTCTGCATGTTTGACGGCTAACGCAATACCTTGTTTGGATGCACCAGCTTGCATAGCAACAGGTTTGCCTTGAGGACTACTCGGTGTCGATAACGGTCCATTTACTTGGAAATAATCGCCAGAATGATGAAAAGCATGCACATGCTCATGATTAATCACTTTATTGTTATGACGGTCATGAACGAAGTCTTCTTTATGCCAAGATGTAAACAGTTTATCCATTAATTCAGCAAATTCTTGTGCTTTATGATATCTAGCATCATGCTGAGGTAAAGCTTTCATACTATGATTTTGAGCTTCTATATCTGTCATAGATGTTACTAAGTTCCAACCAACACGACCATTCGTTGCATGATCAAGCGTTAAAATTTGCCTAGCAGCAGTATAAGGGTTTGAAAATGAACTTGAGATTGTTGAAACTAAACCAATATGTTGTGTCACTTGTGATATAGCAGTCAAGTTCACAATCGGATCTAACCAGAACGCTGGTAATTCACTATCTGACTTTGCAGGGAAAGATTGATTATCTGCAAAGAACACGGCATCTAATAAACCTCTTTCTGATAGTTGTGCTAATGATTGATAATAAGAGATATCACCAATCTGTTCGATAGAGGAGTCTTCCATAAGCCATGCAGCTTGATGATGGCCACATCCATATAATAAGACACCAATATTGAGTTGATCACTTCTTAAATTACGCATTTCTATTCTCCTTATCTCTCTTGGAATTCTAGTTCATTGTTAAGCCGCCATCTACAGTATAATTTTGTCCAGTTATACCACGTGCTTTATCAGAAGCAAGGAAGCTCACCATATTTGCGACATCTTGTGGTGAAGTGACTTTTTTAAGAGGTGTTGATTGAGCAATTAAGTCGAACACTTCAGGTGTTGTTACAGAGCTGGCATCAGTCGTTTTGAGTAGGCCACCAGAAACAACATTGGCTGTAATGCCGTATTGACCTAATTCAGCAGCGATATTACGCGTGAAGCCAATTAAACCAGCTTTCGCAGTTGTATATTCATGATAAGGTACGACAGGATTTTGGAATAAGTTCGTACCGATGCTAATGACAGCACCTTGTTTTCTTTCAATGAATTGTGGTGCAACACTTTGCACGATATTAAATGCTGCTTTTAATGTGCCATCAATCTGTTGTTGATAGTCTTCCCATGTAAGATCGACGAATGCTTTTTGTTTTACTGGATCAAATTTAAAGTTAACTAAGGCATTGTTGACAACGACATCAATTTTTCCAAAATGTTTCGTACCTTCATCAATTAACTGATCAACTTCAGAACGATTTATCACATCCGCTTGAATAGCAATCGCTTGTTCTTCACCGATTTCAGCAACTAACTGTTCTGCTAATGCTTTACTATTATGATAATTAATGATGACTTGATGACCTTCAGATGCTAATGTACGTGCGATTGTTGCGCCTAATCCTCTACTACTACCTGTTACTAATATTGTCTTTGTCATATGTAACACTCCTATACAGAATTTTAAATAAAAAAATACACAACCTTCTCGTAAGAAAGTTGTGTAAAAACAAAGATATTTATAAAAAGGGCATAGTCATCCCTATAAATTCATTTCACAAACACTTTCCTACGCTAGTACGATCTAGTTCAGGTTCAAAGGGTTCGAGTTCATACTCATCTCAGTTAAAAAAACACCCCTAGTGCATCTATTTAATTACTATCAATGTATAGTTTTTAATAATCGATGTCAAGTTTGTATAAATGTTCAGTTGCAAACGATAGGTAAAATCGGTTATGATGTAAAGCTTAATGATTACGATTTAAGGAGAATAAAGGTGATAAGATGAAGTGGACGATAGTAGGTGGTGGCATCCACGCGATAACGATAGCATTAGAATTAAAAGTTAAAGGATTGAAAAATAAAGACTTAACAATTATTGATCCGCATGATGTGTTCTGTCATCAATTTGACCATCGAACGCAAAATATTAGTATGCCTTATTTAAGGTCTCCAATCGTACACCATGTTCACCCAAATCCTTTTCATTTAAAACAATATTTTAAGAAAATGGATTATGCAGGTGGTATTTATGGTAAGTATAAAAGGCCGAAAAGAGATATGTTTATGGACCATACAGCGGAACAAGTTAAATATTATCGATTAACGGAATGTCATATTAAAGACACGGCTGTAGATATAAAGAAAAATCGCGATAAATGGTGCGTCGTTTTAGAATCAGGGGAGATGATATATACACAGAATGTTATCATCGCATCTGGTTGTAACCATAAGCCAAAGGTTCCAGAAATGTATGAGCATGCACAAGATGTACAACATATTTTTGAAGATGTAAATATTCAAAAATATGTTGTTGGAAGTAGGATATCAGCTGCACATTTAGCTTTAAAATTAATTTATCATGATAATGAATAACATGTGCATTTATGGACGAATAAGCCGTTAGAAATTCATGATTTTGATGCTGATCCAGGGTGGTTAGGACCTAAAAAGGTTCTGTTGCAAAGTAAAAAATATAGCTAACCACTAATTTATCATGTCAGTGTTCTCTTAACTTGCTAGCATGATGCTAATTTCGTGGCATGGCGAAAATCCGTAGATCTGAAGAGACCTGCGGTTCTTTTTATATAGAGCGTAAAT
>NZ_JAJNHJ010000022.1:0-42454 GCF_022386965.1 Mammaliicoccus sp. B-M6 | reverse complement strand
TTCTAGCATGTAGAGATGCATTTTTTAATACAACGGTGAAACCATACTGTACCATACGCATAGCGTATGGTTTTAATTACACAATCAAAAACCCCCTCACTATGGCAGTAGTGAGGGGGGGTGGTGTTGAGTCACAACAATTGCTTTTGTTAGTAACATTATACCACCTATTGCATTTCATGTCATGTGTAAAATTAACATAATTTTTCCAATTCAATACACATGATTTCTAATATCTTCGATTAATAAGCAAAACCAAAGATAATGATAAATAATATAGACAATACTATATTTGTTACTAATATACTTCTAAATAGCTTTTTGGAAACTTTTTTATTATATCTCTTTATTCCATAAACCTGTCCCCATGTTTCAAAAGCAGTATAGCCTACAATGAATAAAATAATTATTAAGAATAGCAATGCAATCACTCCTAAATACACCATTATTAAGATCCTTTGTCTAAGGTGCAGTGATTTACATAATATATTTTTCTGCCTATGATTCACTACGTTTAAGTTAATTTTACAACAAAGATCGCCTACTTCAAAACAATATTTACAAATAAACGGAATTATAGTTGAATTATGTAAAAACAATAATTATTAAATAAAGTAGGCGCACGTGTATGTCATCTTTTGTATTCATTTTAAAAGAACAGGTTAAAAATATTTATTTAATTAAAAGGTTAGCTAATTTTGAAATTAGAATTGCAAATACGAATAACTATTTAGTTACGGCATGGGAGTTAATAAACCCTATGATCCAAATTGCAATATACTGGTTTATTTTTGGCCTTGGATTTAAAAACAATCAGCAAATAGAAGATATTCCCTTTATTTATTGGTTAATAGTTGGAATAAGTATGTGGTTTTTATTAATCAGGGGATTCTAGATGGAACTAGGTCTATTACTATGAAATATTATCAAGTAGCAAAAATGAACTTTCCAATTTCAATATTACCTAGTTATATCGTAGTGAGTAAATTTTATAGTCATTTAGTGATATTGGGTATTATAACTTTAATATGCTTTATTGCTGGATTCACACCATCTATATATTTAATACAATTATTAATATTTATTCCATATGCACTTTTACTTTCGATATCTATAGCTATATTTACATCGACTTTAAATGTAATAATCAGAGACACTCAAATGATTATACAAGCTTTAATGAGAATGTTATTTTTTGTATCATCTATTCTTTATCTACCAGATAATAAAATTGTCATAAATATCATCAAATATAACCCCATTTATTTTCTAGCTGAGGGATACCGATCAGCGATTCTATATAAAGAATGGTTCTTTATTAATAATTGGGATTTAGTGATATATAACTTTGTTTTTCTCCTAATCACTTTTATAATCGGATCATATGTTAACTTTAAATATAGAGATTACTTTTCAGATTTTATGTAGAATTTATAAAATGATTCATATTTACCTTAAAAAAAGAGACCTGGAATTAGGTCTCTTTTTTATGTATTATATTCATCACTATATTTCTGTCTCAACGATATAGTCGGTTGATATGTCATTACCGGCTACGAATTGATGAGATCCTACTATTTTATAGCCATGTTTAGTATAGAAGTTCAGTGCTTGGTGATTATGTTCCCATACACCTAGCCACAGTTTTGATTTTTGTTGTTCTTTAGCAATTTCAAAGGCTTTTTTCATGAGTTGACTGCCAATTCCTTTTGACTGAAATTGTTTATACATGTATAAACGTTGTACTTCTAGATAGTCATCTCCCATTGGTTCTGTTTGTGCTGATCCAATGTTAAGTTTCATATACCCTGCTATTTCTTGATTGATTTTGGCAAAGAAGTACCATGATTCTTTGTTTTGCAGTTCGCTTAAAAGTATTTCATGATTATATGCTTCTTCAAAATATTGATTCATATCTTCTTGTGGCATGTCGTCTATAAATGTATCTTTAAAAGTCGTTCTACATATTGTTGATAAAGCTTCTATTTCATTTTCTTGAATAGCTGTTATTTCGATTGTATGCATATTGAGAGCCTTCTTCCATACTTTTTTATTTATATTTTTCTAATCATATCAAAGAAAGCGATTGTTTTAAATATGTTAAACTAATAAAAAAGGAGTGAATATTCGTATGACAAATTTAACGATTTATTTAGCAGGACAAATTCATGATAATTGGAGAGAAGAAATCACTCAGAAAGCGGAACAGCACAATTTACCACTAACGTTTGTTGGTCCACAAACTAACCATGATTGTTCTGATAATATTGGCGAATCTATTTTAGGTGAGCAACCTAATAATTATTATAAAGATCATGCCGCTTCTGATATTAATAATTTTCGTACACAAGTGTTAATGAATAAAGCAGATGTTGTTATTGCATTATTTGGTGAAAAATATAAACAATGGAATACGGCAATGGATGCTTCTACGGCGATTGCTTTAAACAAGCCGTTAATACTTATACGACCAACTGACTTAATTCACCCACTTAAAGAGTTATCTAACAAAGCGAATGTCACCGTTGAGACAGTAGACCAAGCATTAGAAGTCCTTAAATATATTTACGAATAAAAATAAAAGGTTATGACGCTTATTAATGACAATACATGCGTGATAACCTTTTTATTTAACTTTATTTAATTGTCGATGTTTCTTAAATTTATAGTAAACTTTCGATAATAAATCTGCTATGAGTAACCCAAGTGCTATTGAACTTGAGATAAGTGCAACTTTTATCATCGTAATTAATGCTTCATGATAATCATTTAATATTAAATTTTTAATTGCTTCATAGGCTGTGCCCCCAGGTACAAGTGGTATGATACCAGGAATAATAAAGAGAATAACTGGTGAGAAGAATTTTCTACTCATGATATGTCCTGCCACACCTATAAATAAACCGCCAATAAATGAAGATTGTACATCAGATCCATTTACTATCATACCCGTTTGAAAAGCAACCCACCCGATGGCACCAACGATACCAGCCGGGGTTAATAAATATTTAGGTGAATTAAATAATAAAGCAAATAAGAATGACGTACCAAAACTAAATACAATGTTTAATATTATCGTTATAACCATAATTCACCTCTTATGAGAATATTAACAACACGATACCTACACCTACACCAATGGCAATAGAAGTAAAAGTTGCTTCTAATCCTTTAGATATACCAACTAATAATTGTCCTAAAAATAAATCTTGAATCGCATTCGTTATAAGTACACCTGGCACAATCGGCATAACTGCAGATATAATCGCAATATTTAACGCTTCTCCTCCAAATAACATTTGATTATAAATGGCGATTAATGCGATGACACTTGCCGCTATAATTTCTGCTATAAATTTAACACGTGTCCATGAATGTAGGATTTCTACTATAGAATAACCTATTGCACCACCAATAAATGTAGCGATGATATCTTCTTTATGTCCACTAAATAAATATAGGAAGAAAATCGAAATGAAACCTGCAGCAATCATTTTAAACGGTAATGAGTATGGTAATGGAGATTTATGTATAGTACGAATACGCTTCAATGCTTCTTCAGCAGATATTTGCCCTTTATCTAACATTCTAGAAATATTATTTACTCGGTGGATATTGCCTAAATTAGTATCTCGTTTACTAACTCTATAAACTCTAATATTATCATCAATATCTAAAGCGAAATTTATAATCGTTGAACTGACATAACATTGATTATTCGGATACCCTAATCGTTTAGCCATTCTATACATCGTATCTTCAACTCTAAAAGCCTCCGATCCCGCTTCTAACAAGACTAAACCAGCATTCATCACAATCTCTTGAACTAAAGATTTAGGATAACGTTGTTGATTCATATACTATACACCTCACTTTATCTTTATATCTATAATAGAATATCAAAAATAACATTACAATTTAACTTTTCTTTCAAAAAAATTCTAATTTATATTATAACTGAGATTTTCCAAAACTGAATTGAGTGCGATATTTTTTCTATTTTATGAACATTTCGTAAATAGCTTGACTTTGTTTTCATTTCATAATAGGCTTAATTTTGACGTAAGGAGGATAATGAAATGGATATACCACCAATCAACAAACAACTTGGATTCATGTTATATGTTGCGTCAAAAGAGCTTATAAAAAAATATACACCGATATTGAAGAAATATAACCTAACATATACAGGTTATATCGTTCTTGTAGCTATAGATAAAAACGAAGTAATCAATATTAAAACTTTAGGCGACAGACTATACTTAGATTCTGGGACTTTAACACCGTTATTAAAGAAACTTGAAGAAAAAGGATTCGTTAATCGTGAAAGAGCGATTAATGATGAAAGAAACTTACGTGTTTCTCTTACTGAATCAGGTGTCGAAACACAAGGTCAAATCTTAGAAGAAATTTACAAAACATTCAAAGATTTGAACATGGATACCGAGAAATTTAACGAATTAAGAGATTCAGTAGAATCATTTATTCAAACAAATCTTAATAATGACAAAGATGCATAATTTTGAAATAACACAAAGGGTTAGGACAAGCTTTAACGATTGTCCTAACCCTTTTTATTTCTATTATAACTGTGATATGGACAGGTAATGAGATGATCATCGATAATACCGATGCTCTGCAAGAAAGAATACATAATTTTAGGTCCAACAAATTTGAAGCCTAATTTCTTTAAGTCTTTACTTAATTTAATAGAAAGCTCTGTTTCTGCCGGAACTTCTGACATGTCCTGCCATTCATTTATAATCGGCTTGCCATCTACATATGACCAAAGAAAATCTGCAAAGCTACCATATGTTTGTTGTATTTCTTGAACTAATAATGCATTACTTTTTACGGACTTTATCTTACCTATATGTTTAATGACATTATATTCAGTTTTAATGTTTTCTAATTCTTCATCTGTTAACGCTGCGCATTGATCAATTTTAAATTGTTTAAAAGCTGCTTGATAGGCTTCACGCTTTTGAATGACCGTTTCCCAAGACAGGCCAGCTTGCGCACCTTCTAATGATAGCATCTCAAAGATGTAATCATCATTTTTATTAATTCTACACCATTCATCTTCGTGATATTTTTTCATTAAATCACTACTTGGCCAAGTACATTCAGAGATTTATCTTCACTCATTTCGTATTTTCATTTTTATCTAACATATGATTTCGAGCCATAAATATGATAATCGTCACGCCTAACACACTTAAAATAATTATCGATTCCCAAACACCCAATTTAAAAGGCATACCAAGCGCCGTATACAAGTCTTTAATGACGAGAAATGTAAATAATGCCATCATTTCAAATTTAATAAAGTAAATTAATAATTTAGCATTTTCAATTTGGGCTTTATTTGGTTGACCATAAAGTGATGGAACATGTATGTATTTATCTAACTTTGGATTGCTGGCTAAATAATGAAGCATAAGCCATAACAATAATCCTAATACAGGCATAAAGAATATAAAAGTCTTAGTCGACCATGCATCTGCATCTCCTGCAAAATTATAATGACTCGGAATTTTGTCAGGTAAATCAGCAAAGTTAATCATTATTAATATGACAGAAATTAACCACAAAACAATACTCGATATATCTAATACTTTTTTGAGCATGATATATCCCCCTTTATAAAAAAAAGCAACAAGTACATTAAATGTGCTTGTTGCTTTTAAATTTAAACTTTAAAAGTGTTTATTGAACTTACCAAGCAAATAATCCAACGAATGCTGCTGTTAATAGTGATACTAATATACCTGATAACAACATCATTGGTACGTATTTAGATACGAAATTAGATACATCTTCTTTGACGATACCTTTCAAAGTACCTATTATCATACCAATAGTAGAGAAATTAGCAAATGATACTAAGAATGTACTAATTACTGCTGCTCTATGTGTTGAATACTCACTTATTTCTTTACTGATCGTGCTCATGACAACAAATTCATTTGTTACAATCTTAAGAGCCATTTGTTGAGCAACTACCCACGCTTCTCCAACTGGCATACCAAGTAAAATTGCAAATGGGAACATAAAGATTCCGAGGATATACTCTAATCTTATGTTTGGTAAATATGGAATTGGATCCATAATACCTAGTAATTTATTGATCAAGTCTGCAATCGCAACAAATGCGATAACAAATGCGATAATGATTAATACAAGTTTACCTGCATTGATAACTGAATCCCCTAAGAATGAGAAGAATGGCTGTTTTTCCCCTTCGTCTATCTCAGCCACGATATCATCTTCTGGGTCTATATCAAATGGATTTAAAATTGTTGTTACAATAATCGCATTAATGATGTTTAATGGTATTGCCGTTAATACATATTCTCCTGGTATCATTGTGACATACGCACCAACAATTGCCCCTGATACAGAACTCATAGACATCATTGCAAGCGTAAGTACTCTGACTTTATTCATAGATGTTAATTGTTTAGATGAAACTGCTAATGCTTCCGTATTTCCTAAGAACATCATTTCAATTGAGAAGAATGACTCAAATTTAGGTTGTCTTGTTACTTTTGAAATAACCCAACCTAACATTGAAATAAATTTCGGTAAAATACCTAAATACATTAAAATATCGAATACTGGTACAACTAGTAAAATTGGTAGTAACGCTGAAACTGCCATATCCATTTTCCCTGGTCCTGGTGCTGTAAAGCTACCAAATGCAAATCCAATTCCCGAAAAAGCAGATTCTAAAAGCCATGATACGCCGTCAGCCGCACCTTTAACGAATCTCGCCCCGAAAGAAAATTGTGTGAAGAACCATGCTAATACTAAGTTAATGACAATTAGTATTAAGACTGATTTCCAATCAACATTCTTTTTGTCTCTAGAAAAAAGAAAAGCGACACCAATGAATACCAACAAACCAATTATGTTGATGATTAAAAACATTGTTTATTGTCCACCCTTTTCGTTTAATTAAAAGCACCATTATTATAACATGCAACGTAAAAGTATGTTACTACATTTTTACATACTATTTACGATTTTTATATAAATAAAAAAACGAACAAACCATAAAGGCTTATTCGTGGAATTTTCAATCATATACATTTTTACTCGTTAAATTTAATTATTTAGAAAATTGATCAAATTGATTAATAGATTGATCACATTTCATACTGATAGCTAAATATACGATATAACCAGAAACCAGTACCATGATTAAAGCATAAACTGTTAATACATAAATATTAGAAATAATTGCCGTATTAAACAGTACCAACATGAGTATCATGATTGCATCTATAATGCTTAATGATATGACACATACACGCTCCATTTTAACCCTTCTTTTCTCAATAATATGACTCTAGCTATTAGCTACTTATCTTGCGCAATGAGATACATCTTACTACATTCACTATATGAATTCAATACGTTTTACAAAAAATATTTATAAGCTGATTATTCCTATCTACAAAAAGAGGTATGATATAGTTTAAAAGTGTACAGTCATTATATTTATATAGGAGGCATTTTATCATGGAAAATTATCATTTAAATGATGGACAAGTGTTACCGCAAGTAGGATTTGGTACGTATAAATTGAATGGATCATCAGGTGTTCATGCAATCGTAAATGCATTAAACAACGGATATCGCATATTAGATACTGCATATAACTACGAAAATGAAGGTACTGTCGGAAAAGCGATACAAGAAAGCCATGTTAGTCGCGATCAAATTATCGTAACATCAAAGCTACCTGGTCGTTATCATAGTTATGATCAAGCCATTACTGCTATACAAGAATCGATTTATCGATTAGGTGTAGAATATATTGACTTATATTTAATTCACTGGCCAAATCCTAAACAAGGCAAATATGTTGAAGCTTGGAAAGCACTCATAGACGCACAGAAACTTGGCCTTATTAAATCTATTGGTGTATGTAATTTCTTAGAAGAACATATTGATACATTAGAAAAAGAAACTGGCGTACTACCTGCAGTTAACCAAATAGAATTACATCCTTATTTCAACCAAAAAGATGTACTCGAATATCATCAAGAAAAAGGTATTATAATAGAAGCTTGGAGTCCATTAGGTCGCGCTTCAGAAGTCATAAACGATAAAGAAATTGGTAAAATCGCTGAAAAATATAATAAAACAATTCCACAAATCATTTTAAAATGGCATGTTCAAAATGGTATTGTTCCAATTCCAAAATCAACATCTAATGCTAGACAACTACAAAATTTAGATGTGTTTGATTTCTATTTAGAATCAGAAGATTTACACGCAATCGATGCATTAACAAAAGCTGATGGACGTCTTAAAGATCAAGACCCAGCAACTTATGAAGAATTTTAATTCAAACTTATTCAAATTTAAAACAAACAATGAGAAAAGGATGATTGAAATGGCAAAGCGCGTAAAATTAGGTAAATCAAATATTGAAGTTAACCCAATTGGTTTAGGAACAAATGCTGTTGGTGGTCATAATTTATATCCAAACCTTGATGAAGAACAAGGTAAAAATGTCGTTAGAGCTGCCTTAGACAATGGCGTTAATTTATTAGACACTGCTTTCATCTATGGTCCAGGAAGATCAGAAGAACTTGTCGGAGAAGTCGTTAAAGAATACAATCGCGAAGATGTCGTGATCGCTACTAAAGGCGCTCACTACTTTGACGGTGATGATACGAAATTATCTAACGAACCTGCATTTTTAAAAGAACAAGTTGAAAACAGCCTTAAAAGATTACAAACTGACTATATAGATTTATATTATATTCATTTCCCAGATGACGAAACACCTAAAGACGAAGCAGTTGCAGCTTTACAAGAATTAAAAGATGCCGGAAAAATTAAGGCAATCGGCGTTTCTAACTTCACTTTAGAACAACTTAAAGAAGCCAATAAAAATGGTAATGTAGATGTTATTCAACATGAATATAATTTATTAAATCGTGAGAATGAACACATCTTAGAATACACAGCAGAACATGATATTATATTTATTCCATATTTCCCATTAGCTGCAGGATTATTAGCAGGTAAATATGATGAAAATACAACGTTTGATGACTTACGAGCAGAAAAACCTGAATTCAAAGGTGAAGCTTTTAAAGAAAATCTAAAAAAAGTAGACAAACTTAGAGAAATCGCACAAGAGCATGGCGTAGACGTAGCACATATTGTGTTAGCATATTATTTAACAAAACCATCTCTAGATGTCATCATACCAGGCGCTAAACGAGGCGAACAAGTTATCGACAACTTAAAAACATTAGAAGTCAACTTAACTGAAGAGAACATTCAACTTATCGAATCACTCTTCCCAATCGCATAAGTATGATAAGAAGGCTGAGACATGAAAATTGTCTCAGCCTTTCATTATGTATGAGTGTGCTAATTTTCATTATTCGGAATTGTGGTAGTTAGAATGCTGTAACTTCCATTATTTCGAACTCTGGTAATTATGCGGGCCATTCTTACGGACATTTCTCGGAATTCTGTCCCTAACAACCTCTCTTGCGGACATTTCTCGGAATTCTGTCCCTAACGACATCCCTAACTCACACTCATTTTTCAAAATCACTGAAATACACCCCCTGTCACTCCCGATTCACACAAGTATTCTCGACCATTTTTTATTCATCTAAAAATATTTTACATATGTATTTAATTAAAAAATTATGACAATTCCGTCATTGATATTGATTATCATTTGCAAATATAGGATAATAATCGTAAGTTGAAATAATTAGGAGGAATCATGACTGATGAATATTACAGACGTTACGATTATCGGCGGGGGGCCAGCGGGATTATTTGCAAGTTTCTATTCTGGGTTAAGAGGAATGAGTGTTAGAATAGTTGATTTCCAAAATAAATTAGGCGGTAAAATGCACGTCTACCCTGAAAAAGTCATTTGGGATATAGGGGCACTTGCGCCAAAACCTTGTTATGAAGTTATTCAAGATTTAGTTCAACAAGGCTTACATTTCGGTCCAGAAGTGTGCTTAGAAGAAAAAGTTATTGATATTAAAAAAGTTGAAGAACAACATTTTATTATATATACAGAAAAAGGTCATGAGTATCATTCAAAATCTGTCATTATTGCTGTTGGTAGTGGCATTATTAAACCATTAACTTTAGATATTGAAGGTGCTGAGCGTTTTGAATTATCTAATTTAAATTATGTTGTGCAGTCAATTCAGAAGTTTAAAGACAAGCACATATTAATTTCGGGAGCGGGAAACTCTGCATTAGACTGGGCTTGTGATTTATCAGAATATGCGAAAAGTGTTACGCTTTGCTACAGAAAAGAAGAAATTTCTGGTCATGAGCATATGAAACAATTATTAGATAAGCTTGATATCTCTAAGAAACCAAGTATGGTTATTAAGCAACTTAACAGTGATCCTGATAAACCAGTCATCACAGAAGTTGTTTTAGAACATGTTGATACAAAGGAACAAGAAATCATACCTGTTGATGAAGTCATCATTAGTCATGGTTTTGATCGTGAATCAGAATTACTTCATAACGCACAAACTAAAGTTAATTTAGTGAATGAATTCTTTATTGAAGGTTTAGGAAATGCTCAAACTTCAGTTCCTGGTATTTTCGGTGCTGGGGATATCATTAAACATGATGCAAAAGTTCATTTGATTGCTTCTTGTTTCAATGATGCTGCAAATGCTGCAAACTTAGCTAAAAGCTATATCGACCCTGAAGCACAAGCAGGCGGCCGTGTATCGAGCCACAACGATGTCTTCAAAGAAAAGAACAAAGAAGTTATTAAAAAATACATCGCACAATCATAATACGAATCATTTACCTTCCAATCTCTTTAACCTTATAAAAGATTGGGAGGTTTTATTTTGTTAAAAATGCGAAAGTTTTATGTACATATCATACTTGAATAATCCTCTTGAAACTTTTTTAAATAATATTTAACTTCCTCATCTGATAAATCTCGCTCACGATCTACTTCATTAAAAAAGCTTTGTCGTTCAATTTGTGCTTGTTTACGTTGTGTCATATCACGATACTTTTTCGGTGTAACACCATAATACAATTTAAAAGAATAAATATAAGATGAACCATTATAAAAGCCATGTTTTTCAGAAATGTCGATTACTTTTTCTTGTGTATGAATTAAATCATACGTGCTATTTAACAATCTAATGTCCGTTAAATAATCTTTAAAATTCACACCCATTTGTTCTTTGAATAATTTCGAAAAATACGATTCAGAAATATGATATTTATCGGTGAATGTATTGATTGTTATACGTTCATTATAATGCTCATAAATGTAATCTTTAATTTCATCAATTATTGGGTTCATATGCCGATTAACAATTTGACATTCTTTTGAATAAACCGTCAATCGTTCTCTATAAAATTCCAATATCGTAATAAGTTGCTTCATTATTTTTAAATTACGATTGTTTTCTTGTATTAAATATAAATCACACAGGCAAATTAAATGATCTCTCAAAGGGACTAACTTTGATTGCATACCCACATGCTGATGATATGAAAGTAACTCTGGTATCATCGTTGTTATGATTGACTCATACAGATGAATTTGTACAACGATATTCCCATCTGACACATCGAGTTTATACCACTCATTATGTTTAACAACAAACGTTTCCCCTTCTTTATATTCTTTACTATGCTCTTTGATCGTGACCATAACACGACCCTTTAATACTACAAAAAAAGAAATACCTATATGATTGCGATATTTAGTAGCAGAATATTTTAGGTATTTGATTTCATATATATTTCTCACAACAAATCTCCTAATTCTTTGATATCTTAATAAATTTAATCCGAATCCCAGAAGTAAACATCGAATTACTTATGTAAAAATATAGAATTATAATGACGTTATTATAATTCGAAAACTTTAATCCATAAATATATAAATTGAAGAAAATCAGATTAAGGTAAATGTTTTAATATTTTGAAAGAATCATACAATTTATTAAGTGAGAATTTATTGAATCGTGTCATCGAATTTCGCGAACGTTTATCATTAAATAGAAAAAGAGACTAAGGTAAAATGCCCTAGTCTCTTTTCACTTTATATAATTATGATTTTACAACTTCTTGTCCACGTTTGTTCCAAGTTAAGATGAAACTTAACATCGCAAGGACACTAATGATTGTTAATAATAAGAATCCTGAATCCCATCCTAATTTATCAACAGTTAATCCCATAATGATATTAGCCATTACAGCTCCACCTAAATAACCAAACAGTCCAGTTAATCCTGCTGCAGTACCTGCTGCTTTTTTAGGTACATAATCTAATGCCTGTAAACCAATCAACATAACAGGTCCGTATATTAGGAATCCTATCGCGACTAATGCGATATTATCTACTAATGGGTTTCCTGCTGGATTTAACCAATATACAATGACAGCGATTGTCACACCTAACATGAATATAAATCCTGCTGGACCCCTTCTACCTTTGAACACTTTATCTGAAATATAACCACATAATAATGTTCCGGGAATACCTGCCCATTCATATAAGAAGTATGCCCAACCTGATGCATTTAAATCGAAACCTTTTTCTTCACTTAAATATGTTGGCGCCCAGTCTAACACACCATATCTAACAAAATAAACAAAGATATTTGCGATAGCAATCATCCAAACCCATTTGTTATTCAATACATATTTAAAGAGAATATCTTTTGTTGAAAGCTCTACTTCTAACGTTTTCTGCTCTTTATTAGGGTAATCATTTCGATATTCTTCAATCGGTGGTAATCCCATAGATTGTGGTGTATCCCTAACTAGAACATATGAAATAATCGCAATAATTAACGCGATAATAGCTGGATATATAAACGCACCTTCAAATCCTTTTAAATAACCAAATGACAATGTTCCTGTAATTGAAATACCAAGTAAAGCTATCGGTGCCATCAATCCGCCACCAACATTATGCGCGACATTCCAAATAGCTGTCTTACCGCCACGTTCACTAACGCTGTACCAATGTACAAGTACTCTTCCAGATGGTGGCCATCCCATACCTTGGAACCAACCATTTAAGAAAAGCATAATAAACATGATAAATACACTAGATGTTAAGACCGGTATAAAACCCATCAATAAATTAACGATTGCCGTTAATACTAAACCTAATGTTAAAAATATTCTTGCGTTACTCCGGTCACTCACTGTACCCATAATAAATTTACTAAAACCGTATGCAATTGAAATAGCTGATAAAGCAAACCCTAATTCAGTCTTACTAAAGCCTTCATCAATTAATGCTGGCATCGCAAGTGAAAAGTTTTTCCTTAATAAATAGTAACCAGCATAACCAAGAAATATCCCTATAAAGACTTGTAGTCTCAATTTCTTATATGTATCATCTACCTGCTCACTTGGCAGAGGATCTATATGTTTCGCTGGTTTCAAGAAATTCACCATACTCATACCTCCTATTATTAATTTTTTGTAAAGAATGTAAAGATTTTGTAAAATACAATTTATAATTTCATCATATGTATTGCAAACGTTAATGTCAATGCATTTTTATACTTTTATTATTTAATATATTTTATTTTTCAAACTTTTATTTAACACAGGCGTATTAAAATATGTTAGACTTCTACTATGCCAAAAATTATTAATCATAAAGAAAAAAAAGAACAAATTATTCAATATGCTTTTCAATCAATTGTTGAAAATGGTGCAAAGGGATCTACGGTTAGACAAATTGCAAAACTCGCACAAATGACACCGGGACAAATTAGATATTATTTTCCAAGTCATTCAGAATTACTCAGTGCAGTTATGTCTGAAGTAGAACTAAAAGTAAGAAGGAGAATCGAAGCAATACTCACGTCTGATAACCAAGACACAATTGATAAAGTAAAAGCATGCTTACTCACCGTTTTACCGTTAGACGAAGAAAGATTAGCTGATATGGAAGTATGGATGGCCTTTCGATATGACAGTCATGAATATGGACAAAGTACTTTAGATGATGGATTAGACGAATTATGTGTAACGGTATTAACGATTTTAGAACGCGATAACTTATTAAATGACAACATCAATATACATCTTAATTCAATGAGACTTCACGCATTAATTGATGGATTAGCACTACATAAATTGTTAAATCCAGAACAGACCTCTAATGAAGATATTGAAGCGATAGTATTCGAAGAAATTTCAAAGCTTACGAAATAAAGGAGGATAATCATGAATTTTATTGTGTGGCTCATTATTTTTTGTGAAGTTGCTTTCTGGGTCGTTATATTACTTGGACTCGTCACAAGATATGTCTTCAGACAGAAAAAGCTTGGGCTCATTTTTCTAGCACTTACACCCGTAATTGATTTGATTCTATTAATTACAACAGCTGTGGATTTAATGAATGGCGCAACTGCCGAAACACCTCACGCTATTGCTGCTGTTTATATATCCGTTTCAATTATCTTTGGTAAAAGTATGATTCAATGGGCAGATGACCGCTTCAGATATTATGTCATGAAAGAAGGTAGCAAGCCTGAGAAACCTAGTGGATTCGCGTATGCTATACTATATGCGAAAAGTTGGTTTAAACATTTACTCTCTTACATTATAGGGACAGGTATTCTACATTTAATCATTTATTTAATTCATGATAAAAGCAGAACAGAAGCTATGGATGGCGTTATTCACATTTGGTCAATAGTGCTCATTATTGATTTAGCTATCACCATCTCGTATTTCATCTGGCCACCCAAAAATAAACAGGCAGAATAAAAGAACCTGAGCCATTTTTTTGGCTCAGGTTCTTCTTACGTCTATTTATCGTGTTCATCTTCAATGTTACCGACAATATTTTCAAGTATGTCTTCCATCGTAATCATACCTGCTAATTCACCGTGTTCATTATGAACAATTGCGATATGTGCACGTTGTTTTTTCATTTTATCTAATACGTTTTGGATGGCATCTGCCTCTTTGACGTATATGATTTCATGAATCAATTCAGTTATATCTTGTATGTTGTCTTTCAATAAATCTTTCGCATGTAAATATCCAATAACATTCGTTTTATTATCTTGATAAACTGGATATCTCGTATAATAGCCATTCTTTACAAATTGAATGGCTTCTTGCTGACTAGCATCACTATTGATCATTGTCATATTATCTTTAGAAATCATACAATCTTTGACGACAAGTTCATCATAAATAAAGACTTTATTAATATGTTCTAGTTCTGTTGATGAAATTTCCCCGCCTTGGTGACTTTCTTTAATCAACATCTTCAATTCTTCTTCAGAGTGATATAATTCTGACTCTTTCGCAGGCTTCATACCAAATAAGCTCAATATCATTCTTGCTGACCCATTTAAAATAAAAATAAAAGGATATAATAATTTGTAAAACAGTATGATCGGTCTTGCAAAGAATAATGTAACTTGTTCAGCTTTTTGAATTGCGATTGTCTTTGGCGCCATTTCACCTACTACAACGTGTAAATAAGTTGCGATAATAAATGCGCTAACTAATGTTAAGACATGAATAACCGTTTCTGATAATCCGAAGCTACTATAAAGTGGATGTAGAATAAACTCAAATGTTGATTCGCCAACCATACCAATTCCAAGTGCTGTAATGGTAATACCTAGCTGACATGCTGCTAAATACTCATCAAGATGTTCGACTACCTTTTTAGCTGGTTGAGCGTTCTTATAATTCTGTTCTGCTAAGTAGTTAATTCTAGATGATCTGACCTTTACAATTGCAAATTCTGTCGCAACAAAGAATCCGGTTAAAGCGAGTAATACAATAAACGTGATTAAACTAATTGTGGTCCCCAATTATTAATTAATTCCTCCATATAATAAAAAATTCCAACCATATTCGGTTGTCTTTTAATTTTACACTATTTCGAATAATTTTTATAATAATATACATTTGAAATTACATGGTTAAAGGACTATACTAGTGTCTAATAAGGAGGGATCTTAAGATGCTACTAAATGTGTCATGTTCTCTACAATTATTCATACCCAACGATCAAAGGAAATAATTTAAAAGAAGGGATTTAATATGAATAATTACATTAAACCATATCAATTCGTTAGTATTAAAGAAAAATCAGAACAGTTATTTAACGTTTATAAATCTGTAAATGATATAAAAACAATCGATACGTTTCAAGCTATAACATACGACCATATTTCACAGCTTTTTGAAGAAAAGCATTCTGAAATAGAAGATTTCACAAAAATCATTATGAATAAAAAGATTTCTCGAGCACAAATTGAGAAATTATTATTTGGACTTAAAAGCTACGTAATTCCATTTGAACAGCCTTCAAGTAAGCAACTTGAAAAAATCTTTAAAAAGACCAAGAAATTAAAACATCCAGAATGGGATAACATAGACTTAAAAGAGTCTTCATATATAGGTTGGAATGATTCTGGTAAACAAAAGAAATTTATCGTGCTTTATGAAGATGATAAATTGATAGGTGTATCAGGAGATTTATCACCTACCATTAAGCCCGGAATCTGTAGTATATGTAAGAAAGAATCCAATGTTTCCATGTTTCTATCAACAACAAAATCAAAAGGTGATGGAACATATACTAAAAATGGTAATTATATTTGCCATGATAGTGAACATTGTAATCAACAACTCGATCAACTAAACGGATTATATGAGTTTATACACACAGTAAAAACAAAATAATCAATAAGAAAGCTGAGCGCATCATCAAATGATGGCTCAGCTTTTCATTTATCGGCCTGGTAATACTATTTTCGGGTCGATATTTTATTTTATCGGCCTGGAAATCCCGTTTTCGGATCGGTAATTTATTTTATCGGCCTGTAAATTCCGTTTTCGGGTCGATATTTTATTTTATCGGTCCATATTTCCCGTTTCTGGACCGGTAAATTTTTTTATCGGTCCAGAAATTCTCTACTTACCTCTACTACCCTTGCACCTCACTATATCCATCCTTTTTCGATTGCTTTCTGCCATGCGTCAAATCGGTTATCTGCTTCTAATTTATCTATAATTATCGATGTATAGTTTCTAATTGTGCCGTCTGATAAATATAATTCTTTTGATATTTCTTTACTGGATAAGCCTTTGCCTATTTCTTTCAATACGAGTTGTTCTTTCGGGCTTAATGGATTTCTATCTTTAAACATTGATGTCATTAAAGATTCACTATATTCTTTCTTACCGTCCATCACATTTTTAATTGTTTCGACGAGTTCATCGATTGATCGTTCTTTCAATACGTATGCATCAACATCGTTTGCTACTGCACTCTCAAAGTATCCTGGTCTTTTAAAAGTTGTAACGATGATGACTTTCGTATTTAAATTCGAATCTTTTACTTTTTTCAATACTTCTAATCCTGTCATTTTAGGCATTTCGACATCTAGTATTGCTACATCTGGCTCGTGACTTTGAATTCCTTCCAACGCATCTTCTCCATTTGAAAAGTCTCCTAAAATACTTAATTCATCATTCAATTCCATCAATTGAACCATGGCTTTCCGTAACATTTCTTGGTCCTCTGCTATAACAATTGATATCATAATGTGTCACCCCCTCTAGGCAATGTGATCGTCATTTTTAATCCTTTATTTAAATTACTTACTTTTAATTGGCCATTTAATGCATGAACACGATATTTGATACTCTTAAAATCATCTTCATCAATGTGTTTCATACCTATGCCGTCATCTATGATTACCAATGTTAAATATTTATTTTCTTCAACGATTTCACCCGTTACTTTAGTAGCCTGTGCATGCTTAATGACATTGTTAACCGCTTCTCTCAAAATCATGGACAGTGCTGATTGTCGAGTTGGACTGAGCGATTGAGCTCTGTCAGCATTGTTAAATTCAAACGATAAGTTTGCATTTTCTAACAATGTTTCCATCGTCTTCACTTCTTCTTCAAAAGATTGCAACTTCAAATCATCTACAATTGCTCTTACTTTAACAAGTGCTTCTTTAGATAATTCATTCACAGACGCCATTTCTTCTTTCGCTTTATCAATATCTTTATCCACTAATTTCATCGCAAGTTCAGATTTAATACTTAAATTCGCAAACACATGACCTAACGTATCATGTAAATCTTGTCCGATTCGATTTCGTTCTTGTTCAGCAATTAACGTATTAATATGTTCATTTTTACTTCTAATTTCTTCTTTTAACTGTTCAGATTCTAACGCTTTAAAATTTCCAAACATAATAAATATAATAACAATACTCATAGGTATCATAATAATTAAATAGTCTCTATGATCAACTGCAATAATATAAATAGCAATCATAAACGACACAATATACATTAATACTTCGATAGATTTCATTTTAGTTTGAAAAACATATGGAATAATATAAGCTGCATAGAAAAAGAATAATAAATGAGAAGCATTAAAAAAGTCTACAAAATAAAATATACCTAAAAAATGAACCATTAAAAGTATTCTTCTAAGCATGCGCCTTTTAGATAAATCTACATAAATCATCATTAAATAACTTATCGTAAATAGAGCGGTAACCAATATACCGCTCCATAAAGGTCCTCTATGACCAAGTACTGTTAAACTCAATATCGGAAAGATGAGATAAATTAAGTTTGATGAACCTATAGGATTCTCTTTAATTCTTTCTAATAATGTCATTAAACCACTTCCGTCTTTTTACGTATAATCAACGCAATACTTATAAACAGTATACAATAAATTGCCAATATAAGAAGTGAAACAAAGTGTATACCACCTTGAGTTGTCACAGATAAAGAGAGTTCTCTTAAATTATAAGTAGGTGTTGCATACGATACGTGCTTTAACCAATCTGGAAACTGATCTGTCGGGAACCAAAGTCCTCCCAATACAGCAAGTCCTAAATATATGATATTCGCGATAGCACTAGCTTTTTGGATATCTTTTATTTGAGATATAAGAACGCCCATTGATAAAAACATGCTAGATCCAACCCATAACATCAATCCTGAGCCAATCCACTCGCCTGCTGACATTTCAACACCTTTATAAAAAGCTCCTGTTAAAAATAAAGCGATAATAGCTAAACAAAACATGCACATGAGTTTCATTACTTTCCCTGCATAGTAATAACTTGGTGATAAAGGTGTTTTGAATAAATTTTTAGACCATCCAATTTTCTTATCTTCTATCATCTCTAATGGAAATGTCATAATACAGAAACTACTTAAACTGAACGTCGCCATACTAAACATATATTCTTTATAAAATTTAGCTTCGTATTCTTTAGGTAAATCTAATAGTGCTGTGAATATTAAATAAAATACTAACGGCAACATAATCGAAAGTATTAAATATGATTTTTTTCTAGTTAACAATAATAATTCAGATTTAAAATACGCCCATAACATATCTCATCAAACCCTTTCTTCGTTTTTTGAAAATATCGTATCCATCAATGACTCTTTAATAATTTCTACCTCATTAAAATCAATGCCATAGTCTATAAAAGCTTTAATTACAGGATTTACATCTTCAGTCGTAATGATGAGCATATCTTTAGATGCTTCAACCGAAACATTTTTAAGGACATTCACTACTTCTTTTTTCGATAAAGGAATTTGAATCATTGTTTTATTTTCGCTATGACGTATCGCTCTAGGTGTACTATCCATAACAAGCTCACCTTTATTAAGTACAACAACTCGGTCAGCCATTCTTTCAACTTCTTCAATATAATGAGAAGTATAAAATATCGTTTTACCTTCTTGTTTCATTTCCTCAATCACTTTCCAGAAATGCTTCCTCATTTCAGTATCCATCGCACTTGTCGGCTCATCCAAAATGACAAAGTCCGGTTTCCCAATAATAGATAATGTAAAATCCAATATTCTGCGTTCACCACCAGATAATTTAGCAGCAAATTGTTCAAGTTTATCATTATCAAATCGAGTAATTTCTTTAAAAGTTTCTATCGAAATCGTATCTTTATAAAAAGACTTAAAAAGATAAAACAACTCCTTAACTTTCATCACATCCGGAAAAGCCGTCGTTTGAAACAAAATACCCATCCGCTTCTTATCTAATTGTTGATTATCACTAATAATTTGCCCGTCATTAGGATGTCTGTCACCAATAATCATATCAATCAAAGTAGACTTACCAGCACCATTTGGACCAATTAAAGCCGTACATTCACCCTCATTAATTTGAAAAGAAACATCACTCACAACTTTTTTCTGATTATAGATTTTCGTTACATTTTGAACATCAATCACAATCATCACCGTCCTTTATAAGTTACTTATATTATAAAAAATCACACCACCCGTTATAAGTACAAACTGTCACGAATATCATATGACAAATGTCATGAATGATTGCGAGATTCAATTGACAATATTTGGAATGTATAGATAATTTATTGTAAGAAGTGTTTGAGGATGATGAAGATGAATAAAATAACAGTAATAAATAAAAGTAATCACACAAGTGTAGTTCTAAGCATCAATAATTATATTAAATGGATAAATAGAAATAACATATTAAATCAAAACATTAAAATTTTTATCCATGATGCTCCAATAAGTTCTTATGGTTATCTTTCAGATTGCCAAGTAGACTTTGATAATCGTCATATATATTATTCTTTATATAATATTGAAGAATATCTTGTGTCTAAGAAGAGCAATAACATTATTGTAAACAGATTGGAATATGCACTTTCTGAAATTTTACATGATTTAAATTATCATATCGCACAATTCTATACTTTAGAGTACGAAAAAGTTACACATAAAGAACTCATTGATCATTTTGACCGATTTGAATATAACATTAGAAAATACAGTTATTATTTAACTTACAAATATTTATTTTGTTATAATAATAGTTCTACACTTTATAAAGATGGACTTACGTTGAAGTTTGATTCTGAAATAAGTGCTCATTTAAAGAAGGCTTTTGTACAATTTAGAAATTTCATTAAAAAAGAATTGGAATTCCCTTTAAAAGTTAATATTCATATTACGCATAAAGAACTCGAAGATTCTTTAGGTTACTTCCAATATCCCGAATCTTTATTTAAGTATCCGAGAATAGTCGTTTCCACACATAGCTATGAACAATTAAAAAAAGAAATGTCACTTTTCGATAGTGATTTAAATATTTTAAGAATATTAGCACATGAGATTAGACATTATCAAGATTATATAAGTGACAATATAATTTTAGATGAAAAGATGAGTGAGAAGTTAGCAGACAAATATGAAGATGAACTCATACAAGAATTTATTGATCAAGTTTATTATGTTAATTATCACGAATACTAAAAAACGCTAAGACAAATGGCTTTGTCTTAGCGTTTTAAATTACTCTATTTTTTCTTACTCATTGCATAATAAATCACAACTAAAATGACTAATGCTAATTGTGGTATCAATGTTTCGTATGTTGGATAAAATCCTATTAAGTCTATGAATGGTAAGTGATTAATTGTATGTTGTGGTACTATGTTTAATATTTGTAATGTATGGATACTTACGCCTAATATTTTAAATGCCAATATAAATATGAATAATGACATGATAAAGAATAAGCGATGTATTGGTATCCATTTTGTAATTTGGTTAAAGAAGATTGCGATTAACGCCAGTATGACGGATGCGACGATAATTCCTAATATTAATGACCATGTTGAAATTTTCCCAACGATACCTAAATAGAAGATAATCGTCTCTGCACCTTCTCTAAATACAGATAAGAATGCGACTAACCCGAAAGTAACGATACTTCCTGTAGACATAGCTTTATCCATATTTTTATTGATGAAGTTCTGCCACGAATCTAAACTTGATTTATAGTGCAACCAGATACCTACGATAATCATTAATATCACAGATCCAATACCTACTATACCTTCTGTTAATTCTCTTGTTGAACCTAGGTTTTCAAATATCGCTTTAAATATGAAAGCTAACGCAATACTTAATACAATACCGATGACACTGCCTGTAACAATCCATTTTGATGCTTTTCTTTGTTCAGATTTACGTGTTACAGTAAGCAATGCCATAATAATGAGCAGTGCTTCTACACCTTCACGTAATAAGATTAAAGCTGCATCCCAAAATGTATAGCTCGTCTTAGAAATGGTTGATTTAATTTCTTGATTGAGCGTTTCTAACTGGCTACCAATGTCATCTTTATTATCTGCATCAAGTTGACCTGCATATTGAGGAATTTTCTGTTCTATTTTAGTGTACAACGCACCATTTCTCGTGCTAATTTCACTCTCAACATTTGGCCATGCAATAATAAATTGTTGTAACGCTTGCTTTGATTTCGCTAAATCATCATTTTTTATATTTTTAATCGCAGTATCTAAATGTTCATTTAAAATGTTAACATCTTGATCGCTTGTTTTAGCATCTGATTTTTTCCCTGCATGGTAATCATCAAGTTCTTTTTTCAATTGATCAACTTGCATTTGTGCACTACTAGCGTCTACTTTATCTTTCGTTAATTCAATTCTTGTAAACATTAATGCAGTTTCAACTTGACCATATCTGCCAATATCTTCTTCTCGAACAATTTTTTCATTCTTTGTCCAAGTCGCATTTAATTGATTGTTAATCGTTTTTGCTTTTTCAAAATCTTTATCTGAAATCGCCTTTGTTATATTCTTAATCAATGGCTGCATTTCATTTTGTAACTGATCTCGTTTCTTCTGTTTATCAACAGGATTTAATACTTTTTCATAATCAATTAAATCAGAAGTCAGTGTATTTAGCGCACTTTCTCTATCTTTTTGAGACGTTGTTTTTTCAACTTTTTCGATATCTTGATCTATTTTTTTCACAAGTTTATGGTCTTTTTTATTCGTACTTTGCCAATTATCTTTGATCTCTTTGAAATGCTTATCGAATGCCTTTTCGTCTTTATCTTGTATCGACGATTTGGCATCCGTCACACTAATATAAATATCGCTTAAACTCGTTTCTGCTTTAGCGGTCAAAGACAACAGCATAAATAGTATTGCGACTAAACTAAATACGATTGAATAACGTTTCACCTAAATATCCTCCTTCTTGGACACCTGGTAAACATAGAAAAATACCTGAACCTCGATGTGTAATATATTCATTTAATTTATCAATAGCACCCATTTTACTTTGGATTTTAATAAATTGTTCAGGTGATTTTTGGAATGATAGAAAGAGTAATCCTGCATCAAAAGTGCCTGTATTGGCATTTATACCATCTGAATATGAAAAAGATCTTCTTAATAAATTCGTTTTAGCTGCTTTTGCTAAACTGACATGTGACTCTTTTTCTATCAAGTTCTCGCCATTTTTATCTTTAATATCAGGGTCAAATGTATCAAATTCTTTTTCTTTACCAATTGGCGCACCAGAATGACGGTATCTAGCAAATGTCGCTTCTTGTTCACCTAAAGCCGTTCTATCCCATGTTTCTAACAACATTTGAATTCTTCTTGCGACTAAATATGACCCATTTTTAGCCCAGCCATCTTGTATAAAGACGTATTCATTCAAATCACTTTTATTTTGGACATTAGGATTACCTGTTCCATCTTTAAAAGAGAATAAATTTCTAGGTGTTTCTTTCTTACCATCTTTTTCTTCAAATGAGTTAAATCCTGCTTGGCTCCACTTCATTGAAACTTCACCTTTAGCCACTCTAATTAAATTTCTAATGGCATGAAAATTAACTTGTGGATCATCTGAGCATGCTTGTATACAAATGTCTCCACCTGAATAGTTGTCATCAATTTGATCTTTAGGAAAATGTGGTAAATCTTTTAATAAATCTGGTTTATGCTTTTTCAATCCAACTTTTTCAAAGAATGAAGGACTTATACCAAAAGTAAGAGACAGACGACTGGCGTCTAAGCCAATCGTCTCCCCTGTATCTGGACTAGGTAACATTTTGTTTTTACCAAGTTCTTTTACAAATTCACCATTCATTAAATGAACACTATAATTTGTCCATATTTTAAACATTTCTTTAACATCTGAAATTGACATTTTGTTAATGCTCAGAACGACAAAGTATACATGTTTTTGTTGTTCTGTCGTGATGCCAGACTGATATTTACCATAGAAATTGATTTTATTTTTTACGCCTGTTTTATCTTTAGCAAAGTATTGAGATGCAAGAAAAGTACCGCCTACACCTGTAGAACCTATCAGTAATCTTACGCCACCAACACCAGCGATCTTAAGAAAATCCCTTCTAGCTATATGATTTTCATTATTAGACATCAATCATCACTCCGTAATAACAGCCATTTGACTTAAAGATTCCCCTAATTTATCGACAGCTTCAGAAAGTTTTTTCGTTTCATCTTTAGATAGTTTCGTATAATCTTCATATCCACCATCTTTAGTCTTATATTGATCTAATAATTTATTAACATTATCAAATCTTTCTTGAGTTGTGTCAGCAAGTTTTTTGTCTTTATCTGCTACTTTATCTTTAAATATTTCAAAGATTTTTTCTGCACCTTCGATGTTTGCTTTAAAGTCATATAAGTCTGTGTGTGAATAAATTTCTTCTTCACCTGTAATTTTAGAACTAGATACTTCATTTAATAAGTCGATTGAACCTTGTAACATTAATTTAGGTGTAACATCTACTGTATCTACTTTTGCACGTAACTCTTTAGTGTCTTTTAATAATTGATCAGCAACTGGTGCCATATCTTTTGTTGTATTATCTTCCCATAATGCTTTTTCAATTTTGTGATAATCAGACCATTCGTCTTCTTTATTTTCTTCTTTCATATCTGCTAAACGTGCATCAATTTTTGGATCTAAATCACCGAAACTTTCAGCAACTGGCTCAGATCTTTCGTAGTACATACGCGCTGTAGGATAAATTTCTTTCGCTTTTTCGATATCGTCTGCTTTAACCGCTTCAACGAATTTTTCAGTATCCGCTAAGAATTTATCTAATTGTTCAGTTGTAAAATCTTTATAAGCTTTTGTTTCTTTTGAGAAATCCGCTTTTTCAGACTTTTTCGTTTCCTTTGTTTCTTTTTTATCTTCATTTTCTTTCTTATCAGCGCTATTCCCACACGCTGTTAAAATTAAAGTACTTGCTAATAAAGTTGTTGCTAACTTTTTCATCATAACACCCCCCACCTAATTGATTATCATTATCATCTTTAATTTATGCCTATAATGTGTAATAGTCAATAAAAATTTTATAGAATTCATCAAAAATACAAATCTAAGACTGTACCTATAGTATTTATATAATGAAAATCTTTTCAGACTTCTTCCGAATTATTAATTGATAATGATAATCATTCAATGAACATAAAAAAACATAGGATAAAATGAATTATCCTATGCTTCATAATAATTTAATCTGTTTCTTGTTCTAGAATTTCTTTAGACTTAGCATCAATTGTAAATTCTGTTGATTCTTTATTACCTTCTTTTAGTTCAATAGAATAAACAAGTTTGCCATTGTCTTCACTTAGTGACCATTCTTTAATATCACCTTTAGCTTTGTCTTGTGCTACTTTAAGTGCATCTTCAAATTTAGCGACATCTGATAATTTGAATGTTTGATCATTATCATCACTATCTTCTTGTTCTTTTTCAACATTCGTAACAGATTTATCATCTGCATTTATGAGTACTTTATTTTCATTTGTTCCATCTACTAATTCAACTTTATAACTCCACTCGCCTGTTTCTTTTTCAAACGATAGATCTTTAAGTTCACCTTTTGATTCTTTTTGTGCAGCTTTCACAGCATCTTCTGGAGAGACTTTAACGTCATCCCATTTCACTGTATTTTCAGTTGCTTTGTCAGAACTTTGATCGTCATCTGTGTTTTGATCATCGTCTGTGTTTTGATCATCGTCTGAATCTTGATCATCATTTGAATCTTGGTCATCATCTGTATTTTGATCGTCGTTACTATTTTCTTTAGTTGTTTGTTCTGTTTTTTCATCATTTTGATTATCTTTTTTATCATTATTATCATCGTCACCATTACCACATGCTGCTAACACGATACCTGCTGACAATAATAAAGAAAGCATTTTATACTTCATAATTTATTCCTCCTATGCTTCATATTCATTTAATATATAGACCATCTCAAAATTTTTAAACATTTAGCTTTTAAAAATTAGACAAAATGCAATTAATTCGTTATGATTAAGAAACAATAAAATAGCTCGTAGTCTTATTAAGAGTAGGCGGAGGGAATTGGCCCGATGAAACCTCAGCAACAGGCGTATGTACTGTGCTAAATCCAACAAGTTTAACTTGAAAGATAAGAAGATTCTCTAAACAGCTCTTCTTAATCTTAAGATGAGCTGTTTTATTGTAACTATCAAATTAGGAGGCAATAAATATGAGAACAAGAGACGATATTTTATCAGAACTATTAGAATTGCAGGCAAATCCACCAAGAAGTTATTCAGGTTCAATAGGAAAGACCCAGAAGAAGAACGCTTTAATCCAAGAGTTATGCAGAGTCGAGAACACAATACTTCAACCATCTTCAGATTCCGAACACCACAATGTCCAATTTGGTGACTTTGAAATTAATATTAAAATAACTAAAAAATAAGCATAATAAAGGAGTAGGACTATATTTTTCGTCCTACTCCTTTTATTTATGATTCCATAATGATTTGCATTGCTACAAATTTTGCTATTTGATTCCCATTTGCTGCTGCGTCTATAAGTTGAGATGCCATGAAATCTTTACTTTCTCCTGCAACAAATAAACCTGGTACGGATGATTCGCCTAACTCATTAATTTTTATTTTTCCGTTGTCTTCTCTTTCAATATTGAGCGCTTTTAAAAATTCAAAATCAGTATCCCACTTCACACCAATGATTGCACCGCTTCTCTTAATTCGTTCACCATTTTTAAAGATAACTTCATTAATTTGTCCTTCATGATGTTTAAATTCAGCTACTTCGCTTTCCACTAATGTGATATGTTTACTTTCAATAAACGCTTTATCTTCTTCAGTTAATAATGAAAAATCACGACTACTTATAACGATATCGTCTGTCCAATTGTTAATGAGCATCGCCATATGTTTCACATGTTCAGGTTGAACAGCTACGAGTAATGGTTTATGTCTCAATTCATATCCATCACACCATGGACAATAAAAGACAGATTTGCCGTAACTTTCTTTTAAACCTTCAATTTCTGGTAATGTTTCTCGCAATCCTGTACATACCATAATTTTTTTAGCTTTATATTGTTGATTGGATGTTTCAACAATAAAATAATGCTCTTCTTTCAATATGTTTAACACCGTGTCATTGATACGTGTTACATCATCATATTGATCTACATCATGTTCTCCTTTAGCTCTCAATTCTTCAGGTCTTACACCGTCTTGTGTTAAAAATGCATGTGAATGCTGTGTCACTTTATTTCTTGCATTATTATTGTCTATCACTAACGTCTTCTTTAAAGCTCTTCCTAACGTGAGTGCACTCGCTAATCCCGCTGGCCCTCCACCTATTACGATACAATCAAACATGGTATTTCCACCTTTCATAACTATTATAGAGTCGTAATATCTATAATTGATAGATAAAAAAAGATTTAACTTACATTAAATCTTTTAAAGTTTTATTTTTCAAAGCTTGCGTCATTTCATCTTCAGCAGAAGTTAATATCGCTTGAATCTTACATTCTGGACCGTGATCAAAGCTATCTTCAAGTGTACTTTGATGACCATCAATTGCAGTAATAATATCATAGACAGTTATGTCTTCCCAATTATTAACTAAGTAATAACCACCTTTTGCACCAGATGCAGATTTTATGACGTTTGCCTTTACTAATTGCGTTAATATTTTAGATAAATATGTTACAGATACATTTAACGTTTCAGATAAACTTTTAACATTGATGGGCTGTTGGTCTCTTTTAGCAATTAAATATGCCAATGCATGCAATCCATAGTCTGATCCTTTAGAAATCTTCATGTTACACCTCTTAATCATAGATATTACCACTCTATAATAACAACTTTACAGCGAAAGTCTATTATTTAGCTCAAAATATAAAAATGCAGAGACCTTTTTTCAAAAAGATCTCTGACACTATGTTAAAATTCATCAATTTGTTCAAACTGTGACATGTATAAATCTTTGTATTTGCCGCCTTTATCCATGAGTTCATCATGACTGCCCATTTCTTGAATTTGACCTTGTTCGATATATACAATTCTATCGACATGTCTAATTGTACTCAGTCTATGCGCAATAATCAGTGATGTTCGACCACGTGATAAATTCTTAAATGCTGATTGTATTTTATTTTCAGTTTCAACATCTAAAGCACTTGTTGCTTCATCAAGAATAATAATTGGCGGATTCTTCAAGAACATTCTCGCAATTGAAATACGTTGCTTTTGTCCACCAGATAATTTTGTACCGCGTTCCCCAACAACAGTATCTAAACCTTCTGGCAATTCATCTACAAACGTTCTTAATTGTGCTTGGTCAACTGCGTAATTAATTTCTTCTTCGGTTGCATTTAAATTACCATAAATAATATTATCTCTTAATGTTCCACCGAAAAGAAATACATCTTGTTGTACGACACCAATTTGTTTTCTTAATGATTCCAACTTATAAGATTTAATGTCTCGATTATTGATTTTAATCTTACCTTGTAACGGGTCGTAGAACCTTGGTAATAACGAACAAATTGTCGTTTTACCTCCCCCACTCGGTCCTACTAGTGCTACTTTTTCACCTTGTTCAATTTTGATAGATAGCTGATTTAAGATTAATTTCTCTGAATATTTGAATGATACATCTTCATATTCAATCGTATCTGGTTCATCTATAAATTCGATAGCATCGTCATTATCTTTAATTTCTGGATCCATATTTACTATTTCTTTAAAATTTTTGAATCCAGCAATACCTTTAGGAAATAGTTCAATAACCATATTAATAGACTCTAACGGTTTAAATAACAGATTTGTAATCATAATAAACGCTACAAATCCACCATATGATAGTGATCCATTTAATACAAAATAACTTCCTAAAATCAGTACAAAGATTAACGTTAATTTTTGAGCAATATGACTAATTGACAAGTTCCAAGACATATAAGAATATGCTTTTAATTTTGTCGCTCTAAAATTGTCATTGACCTTTTTAAATCTTGCTAATTCGTGACCTTCATTTGTAAATGCTTGTACAAGACGCATACCACCAACATTATCAGCAATAAGCTCATTAAATCTCGAAACATTGCTAAATAAGTTCTTAAAAGCACCTGACATCTTTTGATTAAAGTAAATCGTTAATACAAAAATAATCGGTACAACACAGAACGTAATAAGCGCAAGTTTCACATCGATTGTCAACATAATGACAAATGAACCGACAAGCGTCATAACTGCTACAAACACATCTTCAGGTCCATGGTGAGCAACTTCTCCAATATCCATTAAATCGTTCGTTAATCGTCCAATGATTTTACCTGATTTTTGGTTATCAAAGAATCCAAAATTCATTTTTTGAATATGCTCGTAAAGCTCATTACGAATATCTCTTTCAATATTAGTCCCCAGTTTATGCCCCCAATACGTCACGATGAATTTCAATACAGATTCAACAACGTATATGAATAATAAAAGAAAAACAAAAATCACAATCCAACTCCAATTCTTAGTTGGCAATAGCTGATCTATAAATATACTTGTAATAAGTGGAAATACCAATTCGAGAATACCTACAAAAACAGCCGAACCAAAATCTAAGAAAAACAATCCTTTATAGGGTTTATAATATTGGAAGAATTCTTTCATAACGGACCTCCTAAATAAATTTCGACCAAATTTAATTATACTATAAAATTATATTTTTTCTGCACTTTTTAAGAATTTATTTAAAATTGTTTTTGTCTCCGAAATAAAATGAGATGATGGAGTGCTGCGCGGTGGATTTTCGGGTCTATAAATTTTTTTATCGGGCCGTATTTCTCATTTCTGGAGCGGTAATTATTTTTATCGGTCCATATTTCCCGTTTCTGGACCGGTAATTCCATTTATCGGTCCAGAAATTACACAACACAAAAAGGAAAGAGGCAACGCCACCACAGCGTTGCCTCTTCATCTCAACCTTCTATATTAATGCGTCGTTTCCTTTTTCTTGTTCTACTAATTTTTTATCATATATCTTAATAAATGGGAACCAGATTAAGAATGCTACAAATCCACAAATTAATGAAACGAGTACTGCCATGAGACTTCCTGCTGTTCCAATAAATGCTCCAAATCCAATTGGCGATGGCCATGGTACTTGTGCAATAATTGGTTTCACGAGTTCTAATTTAATAGTCCAATACCCTATTGAAGCTGATACCATTGGTGCTAAGAAGAATGGAATGGCTAAGAATGGGTTATAAACAATTGGTAATCCAAATACAAGTGGTTCATTAATGTTAAATAATCCTGGTGCTAATGATGCTTTTCCTAATACACGTAGTTGCTCTGATTTAGCTAAAAATGCGATAAACACACATAGTCCTAATGTCGCACCTGATCCACCCATAACAACGAATGAGTTCTGGAATTCACCTGCAAATGGAATATTTGCTCCTTCAATATTTAATTGCAGGTTTGATAAGACAATTGGCGTAATAAAAGCACTGATAATATTTGCGCCATGTATACCTACTATCCAAAGTGCATGAATTAAGAAGTAAATCACGAGTATACCAATCCAACTACTTGTTAAGTTAACAACAAATCCAAATGGTACAGCAATAATTTTGAAAATATCCGTATCAAAAGCTACTAATATTCCCGTAAATGCCAATATAACGAAAGCAACTAAGAATGCTGGAATTAATGCTGTAAATGATCTTGAAACCCCTTCTGGTACAGCTTCTGGCATTTTTATAATCCATTGACGTTTTACACATAGTCTATATAATTGAACGGCTATAATAGACATGATAATTGCAGTGAATATCCCGGTCGTACCTAGCCTACTGACACCATCACCAGACATTTCCCAACCATTAAAGATATTGACATCTTTTTTCATAATATTAACTAAGACCATTTTACCGTCATCCATAACTAACTGTGGAATGGCCATAAAGTAAGCAAACATAGATAATAATGCACCGTTAAGTGGGTTAACATCTAAGTCTTCTTCATCTGCGTATATTTTAGTATATTCATAACCAATAACTAAACAGAAATATAAGGCTAGTATCCCCATTGTTGCTTTATTGGCTAACATGTACAAATCACCAATTTTTAAAAATGTACTATTCCAAAATCCTTCTAAAAACGTAAAAGTCTGTGGAATAACGTTTAACACTAAAAACATTGACCCTACAATTGTAAAAGGTATACACGCCATACCAGCTGCCATAATCGCTCTTACAATTCTAAATGAAGCAATTTTCCCCATTGGACCCATTAAATACTTCTCTAAAAAAGCAAAAACTTTGTTTTCTGATCCCATTTCAAGACCCCTTTTCTTTGATTAGTTCATTGCATTTTCAAATCTTTGTAGTCGTTTATAATGCCAGTCTTTATCGTGTCGAATATTGTGTAACCTAAATAAGATGAATCCGCTGATGCATAAACCTAATACCAATATGCCAACTACGAAAAGCCGAGACGCTGATTGATCCACAATAAATGGATATAAATATTGGAATAATGGTGTGAATAATATTATGGGTATAAGCAATAGATTGATTGTGCTTATACTTAAAAAGCAATAATAAGTATATTTCGCTTGATTCGAATGATTACCATACATTCTGACTTGTTCTGCAACACTGATCAAAATCACAATCATCAACACAAGTGGCAATATCAATGCTAAAGAGCGGCTCATCACAAGTGTAAAAAACCAATATAAATTCGAAAAGAAGAACAAAGCAGACATATATCTCACTAATAAAAATCGATTAAAATACATAGCTTTGAGACTTGTTTCTCTTCTATTTTTTTCAATTTTAATTTTCGTTTCTTGATCCATTTTTATCCCTCATTTATACTGCATCATTTACTTTTTGATACAAATGCAACATCTCAATTGCGACTTCTTTTAACGTCATTGTTGTCATGAGATGATCTTGTGCATGAACCATAATAATTTCCATATTAATAGACTCACCTGATGCATATTTTTGTAGTAAATCCGTTTGAGATTGATGCGCTAACGTTATCTCTTGGTTTGCTTCATCTAATAGTTGTTCCGCTTCTTCATAGTTGTTTTCACGCATCTTTTTAAAAGCATCATGTATACTTGTACGCGCTGTACCACTATGTAAAATAATTTCAAAAGCAACAACTTGAATTTCTTCTTGTTCCATAGACTAACTCCCTTTACTTGTGATATTGACCAATCATATAGTTTTTAAAGCTGTTATAATCCTTACAATTCATCAGTTCAGAAATTTTGTCATCTGAATCTATAAGGTTCACGATAATATCTATGATGGTTTTGAGCTCATTGTCGTTATATTTTGAAGGTGATAACATAATGATTAGCTTAATATTCGGAAACTGTTCATTCCAATACACCCCGCCAGGCACAAGTGCCACCGCTATACTTGAATAATCTCCGACTGGCTGTGCAGTATGTGGAACAGCTACTTCATCACTGAATACAACTGTACTCAATTCTTCTCTATACCGAAGTTGTCGTTTCAACTTCTCTTCAAAACCTGGCTCTTCTTTAATACTTAATTGCTTGATCAAAAGCTGATATAGCTGATGTTTAGTGATTGGTTCTTCAATATAATTAAATGCATGTTCACTGCAATATTGACTAAAGAAAGAACTATATTGTTCAAGTGCCATATTCTCTTCTAACACATGGTTATATGAAAATTTTGAATCATGATGATGAATAAATGTATTAATTTTCTTAATATCTTGATCATTGAGTAATACATTCACTTGTATGACAGGCACTTTAAATACGATTGTTGATAAATCAATAGATGAAATAATCAAATCAATATTTTCTAATTTTTCGTCTGTTATTTCATAGTAGCTAATCACATCAATGATATTCATCTGTAAACTAAATTCTCTTTCTACTCGAACCTTTAACATCTGTGCACTACCATAACCAGTTGCACAAATAACGAGGACATTTAACTTTTCTCTTTGGTAATATTTTTCAATAGCTGCAAGTAAATGTAATGTTAAATACGCCCATTCTCCTTCACTGACATCTTGGTCTTTTAACTCTTCTAATTCACCAAAATAATTTTTTGTCATCGTAAGTGTCGCTTCATTTTGTGATTTAATGTCATTCAAAATTGGATTTTCCAAGTGGATATTATTGCGAATTCGTTTAATCAACGGTTGTAAGTGAGTCACTAGCCCATACAATAATTGACTGTCTGACGCCATCGGAAATCCAAAATCTGCTTCTATTTTTTCTAATATTTGAGACACACGATGTGATAAATCACTCTCTTCATCGCTTTCTTGTTGTTTCGAACCTTTGCTCATAATATGCAAACTGATATACTTCGCTTCTTCTTCTGGAAACGATATTTGATAAATACGTTCAACACGATTTAAAATTTTTCTCGCGACTGACAATTCATTTTCTGTTAATACTTCTTCATTAGAAGCAATTGTTTTTAAACAATGCCCATCTAATAGTCTTCTGATCATCAGTCCTAAATGTAGTACAAGATTTTGGAGTATATAATCTGATAAATATACTTTAGATTCTCTTGTTTCATCTACAACAATGATTGCCAACTCTTCCATATTAATTTGTTGCAAAAGTGGCGTATCTTGAAAATATTTATTAATAGAATGAAAGAAACTATTTCCTAAGAAATAATCCATGATAAAATGACGTTTATCTCGTTCATCTCCATCAATTCCGATACCATGTTGCTGTTTGCTTACAAGTTCTAAATCATATTGCGCAATCATCTTTTTTATATTTGCGATATCGTGAGATATTGTGGATCTCGAGATAAATAATTGTTCGCTTAATTGCTCAATCGTAATAGCTGTCTTATTAAAAAGTAATAAATTCAAAATATAATATTGTCTATCTTTTGAATCATTGATACTTTCTTGATTCACAGATTTAGTGCTCAAATATCTTTTTAAAAAGTTTTCAAATTCAATCATTAAATTGATTTTGAGTTGATAACCATACCCTTGTTTAGCAATTAAAGTTGCACCATTTTTTTCAATTTCAGGTTTAAGGGTTTTGATATATTTTCGAATCGTTCTATCTGAGAGTTGCAAGATCGTTGCAATTTCTGAGCTTTTGACAAATTCATTACGTCGCTGTGATAAATAACTGAGTATATCTATTTCTCTTTGACTAAGCATAAGCTTCCCTCATTTCATAGAGAATATTATACTGATTATTCTACACCTTGCAAAATTACACTCGCCAATTTTTCAATGCCCATTGGAATCGGGACATATGCTTGTGGTGGAATATTCACAACTGGTTTATTAACTCTATCTCCAGCTTCTTTTAACTTTTTAAAATACATTTTAGTTTGTGGACTCACTAAATATAAATCGAAAGATTGTTTTTCAATCATTTTCCCGCCTTCATTTGCTGAAACGGCATCGACTTCAATGTCATGTCCTTGTTCTTGTAAATAACTCGTTGTTTTTTTAGCCATTAGTGATGATGACATACCTGCTGCACATATAATTAACGCTTTTTTCATAATAAAAACCTCCAAATGTTATAATTGTTCTCCGTTACTTGCAATAACTTTTTTGTACCAATAGAATGAATCTTTTTTAGAACGTTCTAAAGTGCCATGACCTTCGTTATCTTTATCTACATAAATAAAGCCGTATCTCTTTTTCATTTCGCCAGTTCCGGCAGATACTAAATCTATGCAACCCCATGGTGTATATCCCATTAAATCAACACCATCTTCATCGACTGCTTTAATAAATTGTTCGATGTGTGTTTTTAAATATTCAATTCTATAATCATCATGAACAATGCCGTCTTCACCAAGTTCATCAATAGCGCCGAAGCCATTTTCAACAATAAACAATGGTAAGTGATACATATCTGTAAACCAGTTCATCGCATATCTTAAGCCTTCAGGGTCAATTTGCCATCCCCAATCTGAAGCTTGTACATAGTCATTTTTTACTAAATCACGTGTTTCAACATAATCATATTTTTCGTTAGATTTCTCATGTGAAATTGCGAATGACATGTAATAACTAAAGCCAATGTAATCAACTGTGCCTTGTTTCAAATCTTCAATATCTTGATCTGTAATATCTAAATTGAAGGATTTATCTTTGAAATACTGTGTCATATGACCTGGATATGCACCATGAACATGGACATCCGTAAAGTAATATCTCTTTTGCATCGCTTTTTGAGCCATTAAGATATCTTTCGGATTACAAGTTGCCGGATATATCGGACACATTGCTATCATGCAACCTATTTCAAAGTCAGGATTAATGTCATGACCAATTTTTGTTGCTTGAGCGCTCGCAACCAATTCATAGTGTGCTGCTTGATACATAATTTGTTCACGATTTTCACCAGGTTGATATTTCACGCCTGAATTCGTAAATGGCGCAAAATCTTCATCAAAGTTAGCTTGGTTATTAATCTCATTGAACGTCATCCAATATTTAACTTTGTCTTTATATCTCTCAAAACAAACTGTTGCAAATCGAACGAAGAAGTCAATCACTTTCCTATTTCGGAAGCCAGCATATTCAGTTACAAGATGATAAGGCAATTCAAAGTGAGACAATGTTACGACAGGTTCAATCCCATACTTCAAACACTCATCAAATAAATCATCATAGAATGCTAAACCTTGTTCATTAGGTTCTTGGTCGTCACCATTCGGAAAAATTCTTGACCATGCGATCGAAGTTCTGAAACATTTAAAGCCCATTTCACTAAATAATTGAATATCTTCTTTATATCGATGATAAAAATCAATCGCTTCATGGTTTGGATAATATTTACCTTCAATAACGCCGTCTGTAATTTCTCGATGTTTCCCGTGAGAAGCTGCAGTCATAACATCTGCAACACTGATTCCTTTACCATCTTCTTGCCAAGCACCTTCAAGTTGATGCGCCGCAACAGCACCTCCCCATAAAAAATCCTCTGGTAGTTTTGACATTGAAACCTTCCTCCTTTAATCAAACATTTCTTAATACAATTTTATTGTAAACGTTTTCATAAACGAGTAGCATATCGAAAAGTTCCGTAGTATTACGGAAGTCTTTTATAATAGGTAGATTTTATGCATATTTGGCTGATTTATTATGGTGATTGTGCAGTAGATTATAATGAGGTGAGGTTTTCGGGTCAATAATTTATTTTATCGGCCTGATAATCCCGTTTTCGGGTCGCTATTTATTTTTATCGGCCTGCAAATCCTGTTTCCGGGTCGCTATTTATTTTTATCGGACTGTAAATCTTGTTTTCTGGACCGATAAATTTTCGTATCGGTCCGTATTTCCCGTTTCTGGACCAATACTACCTTTCCAAACAAATATGAAAAGGATGAGACAGCCTACACTGTCTCATCCTCTCCAACTTCCCATTTATCTATTAATGGATCTTGCTATTCTAGATACTGTATGGCGTTGCCCTCTAATAGCTTTACTTAATGCATATATATTCTCGACTGGTGCTAATCCACCATATCCTGCATCACCTATATGTTGAATATCAACGCCTAATGTTTTATTTTTAATAGCTATTTCTCTAATCGTCGCCTCATCCGAGCCTTCTTGAGATGTACCGATTGCACTCATCACTAGTGCGCCATGTTTATGTGCTACTTGAACAGATTCTCTCACTTCTTCTTCACTGACCCCCCATACTGTTCCTACTGCTGGCACTAGTATAATATCTGCTCCAGCTTCTACAAAATTCGTAATAGCTTCTAAATTAACGACCGGCTCATCTACACCTGAGCCGTGCATCTTACCAGCAATAATCAGCCCATTAAAATGAGATTTCCCTACTTTAATCGCTTCTAAAATATGATTGTTTGTAACACCTGTTGCTGGATTCCCAGTTAAACATACAAAATCAAAACCTAATTTTTCAGCTTGTATAAAAGTTTCTTTAGTCGCTTTTCTACCAGCAGAAATATCCAGTTTCACTTCTGCCATATTCGCCTTATCATCAACTGGTTCTAAATTTACGCCAATAGGTCTTCCGACAAGTTTCTTTAAATCTTGAACAGCATTGCCAGTACCTTGATAAGCATCATGGTATAGACCTTTAATTTCTGGTTCATTGACATCTAAAGCATTCAGTAAAATCATATCCGCTCCAAAAGCAGTTGCCATTTCCGCATTTGTAATATCTTGAACTAAAGCAGGCGTATGTACGACAACATTCTCACTAAGTACCGTTCTACCTTCACTCGCCTTAATACTTTGCTCCAATTCCTCTGATGAAAAATTCAAAATATCAGACGTATTTGCACTAATTAATCGTTTAACCAAAATATTCACCCCTTCTTTTACTAACACAAACCAAAGATATATTTAAAAAACAACAAAGTCAAATTAATTTAAAAATAAAGTATTGAATAATTAATGTTGATTGCTATAATTTAAATGACATTGATTATCATTATCATTTATTTGGAGGGTTTAATTTATGAAAAGATTATTTATTTTTTTCTTATGCTTATTATTTTTCTTGGCAGCTTGTAATGGCTCAGATACTAAAGAAAAGTCGTCAGAAACAAAATCGAATTCTTCATCTGATACTAAAGTATTTAAACAAGATGATGGGGAAAAAATCAAAATACCTAAAGATCCGAAAAGAATTGTCGTATTACATCCGACATACATAGGTGCATTAGTTGAATTTGGCCATAAACCTGTTGGCGTCATAGATTTTGTGAAACAAAATAAAACTTTATCTGATGCTACTAAAGGTGCAAAAATGTTAGGTCAAAATAATGTTGAAGATATTGCTAAAACAAAGCCGGATTTAATCATTACTACTAAAGAAGATAAAAACATTAATAAACTCAAAAAAATTGCACCAACTGTCCAAATGGATGCTATGAAATCAGACTACAAAGCTGCTACTAAAGAACTCGGGGAAATTGTAAATGAACAAGAAAAAGCCAAAAAATGGATAAAATATTGGGAAGAAAAACTTGAAAAAGATAAAAAATCTTTAGGTGATAAAGTAGACGGGAAAACTATTACAGTCCTACAATCAACACCAAAAGGTTTAACAGCTTTCGGTAAAAACTATGGACGTGGTACAGAAATTGTTTACGGTGGTTACGGAATGACACAACCTGAAAAATTAGAAAAAGAAACAAAGAATGCTTATATGGCAACGCCATCTGAAGAAGAACTTTCTGATTATACGGGTGATTATATTATACTAGCACCAATGGGAGAAACACCACAATTCACACAAACAACTAACTGGAAAAACCTTGATGCAGTCAAAAATAATCATATTATCGAATTAGATTTACAACAAACGCAATATAATGACCCAATTTCTCTTGAAAAACAAAGAGAAATTATTTTAAAACAACTAAAAGAAATGAAATAAAATATTACTGAGCATAAATTTAAGCACACGTATAAAGTTGAAAACTTTTCAATTATACGTGTGTCTTTTTATAAATATTAACTTGTTCTACCTCTTCTACTTTTTCTTTGCTTTTACTAATAGAAATGGTGGGAATTGTTTCAGCTTATTGATACGTGCTTGATCGTACATTTTAAATACTTCCTCAGACTGTCCGAGGTCTTTTACACATTGAATTTCAAAGTCATTTTCTATTAAATTATTGAAGATTGTCTCAATTGTATGATGATATTTATAAACATCCGCTCCTAACCAATTTGCTGAGCGAGAAGATTCATCAAAATAATGTTCCATTCGTAAAAATACACCTTTGTCATCTTCTAGTGCAACTTCTGGATCTTTAGTGGCTGTTTGTATAGGATGTTCCATTGTAAAGAGTAACGTGCCACCACTAACTAAAAGCTGATTCAATTTCTCGGCGCATCTCTTAAAATCTTGAATATAATGAAACACAAGAGAAGATACGATTACATCATACGTTTCATTCGTCTCAAAATCCATAAATGATTCATGATATAACGTGACATTGTTAGAATTGAATTTATCGCGACTTGCGTTAATCATATTGAGTGACTCATCTATTCCTACAATATGTTTAGGATGTAATTTCAACATATACGCAGTTAAATGCCCCATACCACAGCCAATATCAAGTACTGTTTTGTCTTCTAAATCTGGCATTAACCGCTTCATCTCAGGCATTTCAACAACTTCGTTATAACTTAATGCATAATTTCTTTTTTGTTTATATCCTTCAAAGAAATCATCTTGATCATAAATATTTGTCATCTTAATATCCCCCTTTTATTAAATTTAGTATAACAATCATTTATATAAAAAATAGACTTATATTTAAGTATTCGATATGATGTAGGTATAGTAGTGCCAAAAATAATTCCATTATATATAAAAGAACCTAAGACCACCGTGGTCCCAGGTTCTTTGCTTTAATGTGCTAACATTTCTTCTTTAACTTCGTCTTTAGATAATTTAGCTGGATAATAAGTTGGCCAGTTATCTAATTCTTTTAAGACTTTATCTTTATCATTGCCTGTGAATATATGGAAATGTGCAGCTTTTTTAGGATAAATATTGTGATCGCTAAATTGTACATATTTCGGTAAGTTATCGTTTGATTCACCTTTTAATTTAAATGTGTATCTTACGCCTCTATTACCTTTTTCATATTTCAAGATATCATAGCCATCGTACGCATATTCTCCAGTTGTTGTTTTACCTTCTTTAGTGAAACTGATTTTATTGCCTTCAATTTTGATGTTTTCGACATCTGTTTTATAGCCTTTATCATAATAAGCTTTATATTCTTTTTCAGACATCTTGCCATCTTCTTCAGCTTTATGTTCGAAGACTTCATCAAGTGTGCCATCTTTTAAATATGGATATACTGATTGCCAGTCACCTTCATAATCTGATAGTTTACGGTCTTTTACTTGTGAATCTTTGAAATACCCTTTTTCAATTGCTTTATCATGAGATGCAGCTTTCTTGTCATCTTTCGTTGTAATCTTGTCGTTTAATGATTTTTCGATATTTTTAATATTTTCCTTCATTAATGATTGATATGAAAGATCTTTTTCTTTTAATTGTTCTTTCGTTAAAGATTCCATATTATTAAATGTTAATGGTTTAGCATCTGTTTCTTTTCGAATTGTGTCTGTAATTTTTGATGAAATATTGCTTTCATATAAGATGTATTTCGCATCTGTATCTTTAATTTCTTTAACAATTTCAGTTAATTCTTTTTGTGATGGATCTTCAGCATTCATACTTTGAACACCTTTTTGAACAAATCCATAACGATTTGCTAAGTAACCTAGAGATTCATGAGAGATAAATACTGTATGGCCTTCATGACCTTTAGTAGCATCTTTTAATGATTGATCGATATCCGATAATTCATTATTTAATTTTTTATAATTTTTCTCATAATTTGCTTTATGGTCTGGGTCTTTCTTAATTAATTCATCTTTAATTCCTTTGATCATTTCTTGGTCGATTTTAGGATCTAACCATACATGAGGATCAAATCCACCGTGGTGATGATGTTCATGTTCGTGTTCATGCTCTTCATGGTCTTCATGGTCTTCTCCATGTTCATGATGTTCATCTTCGTCATCATGATCTTCCCCGTGCTCGTGACCATGTTCATGTTGATCTGTTAAAAGTTCTGATTGATCCATACTATTTTGAAGTGATAATTTTTTATCATCTTTTTTAATAGTTGAGGCAATTTTCTTTGCTACTGGATCTAAATCGTCTCCTGTATAAACAAATAAATCTGCTTTACTCGCGTTTAAAATATCTTTTTGCGTTGGTTCATAACTATGTAAATCTGTTCCTGCAGGATAAATTGATTCTACTTCTACATGCTTACCGCCAATTTGTTCTATAAAAGATTTCAATGGGTAAACTGTCGTCTTTATCTTTAATTTATCAGAATCATTATTTTTGCTATCTGTTTGATTACAGCCAGCTAATACCATACAAATTGCAAAAACAACTGTTAGTACCCCAATCCATTTTTTCATCTCGTACACTCCTTATACAAATAGTAACGTTTACGATTTAAAATTATATACGTATCTTTATTAAAAAACAAGACCCTATTTAGAATAATTTTTTTATAGTCTGTTTATTTTGTTTAGTTGAAAACGCTTTAGTATAATGACATCAAGACATACATTAATTAAGAGGACGTGTTTAAATGTTACAAAATAGAAAAATCATCATGGATTGTGATCCTGGGCATGACGATGCTATCGCATTAATATTGGCTGGTGCTCAATCCAGCCCATTAAATATCTTAGCAGTGACAACTGTTGCGGGAAATCAATCAGTAGATAAGAATACAACAAACGCTTTAAACGTATTAGATATTATGAATAGAGGCGACATTCCTGTTTCAGTCGGTGCGGACAGACCTTTAATCAAGAAAGCTGCATTTGCTGAAAGTATTCATGGTGAAAGTGGCTTAGATGGTCCTGAATTACCAAAAGTTCCAAACTTAAAGCCTACAAATAAGCATGGTGTAAATGTCATAATTGAAGAAGTACTAAAAAGTAACGAACCCATTACACTCGTAGCAACAGGACCATTAACAAATGTTGCGATGGCACTTATCCAAGAACCTAAAATCGCTCATAATATAGAAGAAATCGTCATTATGGGGGGTGGAACGTTTGGAAATTGGACCCCAACATCGGAGTTTAATATTTGGGTTGATGCAGAAGCAGCGAAAAAAGTATTTGAAAGTGGCATCCCAGTTGTAGTATTCGGATTAGATGTGACGCATCAATTATTAGCAGATGATGCTGTAATTGAAAGATTTCATCAAATCAATAATCCAATTTCTCATTTCGTAGTTGAGCTCTTAAAGTTCTTTAAATCTACATATAAATCACAATTCGATATGGACGGTGGTCCAATTCATGATGCTTGTACAATTTTATATTTACTGCATCCTGAAATATTCACGTTACAAAAAACATTTATCCAAATCGAACATCAAAGTGACCTCACATATGGCACAATGTCTGTAGATTTGCATAATACTTATAAACAAGAACCTAACGCCTATTTCGCTACAGAAGTGAACGTAGACTTAGCATGGGACATCATGGAAAAAGCATTAAAAAGTTATGAATAAAAAATAAAAGGCTAGGATATCATTAATGCACTAACCCCAGGATGTGGGAGTAAAATAAAAACACTTTCGTTGAATTCATATTAAAATGAATTTATACGGAGGTGTTTTTTCTATGAA
>NZ_JAJNHJ010000021.1:0-43211 GCF_022386965.1 Mammaliicoccus sp. B-M6 | reverse complement strand
ATAATCAAACTTTCAAAGATGTTTTAGACAATATTTATCAAGAACTAGGTCAATATAAAGATAAGACACTCTCACCAACATTTGCAGGTGCGGAAGGACGTAGTAAGATCCAACAAATTATGAATGACTTTAAACAGTTAGAAACAATTGAGATAGAGAATCTAACACCATTGTATATAGAAAACTACATCACACAAGAATCTCGAGATATACAAAGTGGTGAGAAAAGCACTATTCAGTTACCTCAAACAGATCTTATCAAATTTGTTTTTGAAGAAGGATTTATAGCAGTCAGACCATCAGGAACAGAACCAAAAATGAAACTGTATTTCTCATTGAATGTAGAGAAGTTGAACGATGTGATAGAGTTATTTAGGGAAAAGTTTAATTTAAAATAATTCATTATGTAAAAAAGCAACCTTCAATAAGTAGGTTGTTTTTTGTATACTATTAAATTTTGCAAAACTAGATTTGTAATTATTATACTTTTTTAGTAGTTAAGATGAATAGTTTAATTGATTTAAAAGCGTTGAATTGTAATATTAAAAATAAAATGTTGAAAATCAAATTTACAAATGTAATATTTTGTAGTTTAATAATAATATTGATGTTTACAAAGGGGAGAGGTCGAGCATTGAAGAATATAGTTCTGGTAGTGGTTGTTTTTTGTCTCACAATAATGTCTGCAGTCTTAATGATAACAACAGACAATGAAGCTAAAGATAGTAAAAAGACAAAACAAGAAAAAACAGAACAGACGACTAAGAAAAAAGAACAACAGCCGAAGAAACAAGATAAAGCAATCAATATAAAGAATCAAGAAGAACTAGCTGAAATTATTTACAGTAAACAAGATGAGCAAACAAAGATGAACGCATATAATGAAGTAATCAAAAAAGGGATATTACCACGAAGTCATAATTATCAAGAAGCGATTTATGCATATGAAGAATCAGTATGGTTGAAGAAAAATTCTGGAGATAATTAGTACACTAAAATAGTTATTAGCTAATAGAAATAAATGTATTGTTGTGCAATTAGTATAGATAAGGAGATATATAATGAATGAATTAACAGTTATTGTCACATATTATAATGAGGAAGAGTATATTCGAGAATGTATTAGAAGTCTTAAAAATCAAAGAAACCAAGACTTTAATGTGATTATTGTTAATGATGGCTCAGAAGATAAAACGACTGAAATATTATTAGAAGAGTTAGAAACTTATGATAAAGAAGTACAAATTATTAATTTTGAAAAAAACCAAGGTCATGCAAAAGCAAGAAATAAAGCAATTGAGAATGTAAATACTGATTACTTTATGTTTTTAGATGCTGATGATCAACTTGCCTCTTATGCAATTGGTTATTACTTAAAGAATATTGATGGACTAGATGCTTTAATTGCACCAATTTATAAATTTACACTTCGAAAGCCACAATTCATTAACCAGAATATAGTTAAAGTGAGAAGACTGAATTATGAAACAAATGCTAATTCGTTCTTGAGAAAGAATTCAGCTTGTAACATTTTATTTAAAACAAGTATTGCTAAAAAATATAATGTCAAATTTAATGAAGAACTAGAAATTTATACTGATAATTCATTCCTTATCGACTATGCTTCTCATGTAGATGAATTCGTGAGAGTATTTAACTTCCCATTTTATTATCGTGGTGAAGTTTATGATCCGTTTAAAACACAAGTATTAACTGAACAAGAATTTGATAAATTATTTGTTGATTATGCGAAAAGTTTCTTTGATTCATTGAAGAGAAATAAAAATAAAATTCATAGAAAATTTTTATTAGATAAAATGAAAATAAAGATTATAAAAGAGTTTAATCCTGGTCAAAGGGACATTCAATCTCGATATCAAAAACATGGAGAACTTCTAAGTAGAATAGCAAAAGAATTGAAATCACCTAATTTAAATGAGGGTAAATACTTATTCCAAATAGAAATGTTCTTATTACGTATGAAAAAACCAGAACTTGCTTTGAAAGTTAATAAATTCAGAAAGTATTCAAGACATTTTAAAAGTATCCTTCTTAGAACAAAAAATAAAAATAAAGCTATTTATTCCTTATTTGATAATGAATCAAATGTTGATGATAATGTAGTTGTATTTGAAGCCTTTGGAGGTAAAAACTATAGTGATAGCCCGAAATATATCTATGAATATATGCTAGAAAATTATCCGGAAAATCAGTATGTTTGGATACTAAAAAATCCAAGTCAATCTGATATACCAGGAAACCCATTAAAAATTAAAAAGGGTTCTTTAGAATACTATAAAGCATATTCTAAAGCTAAAGTTTGGGTTAATAATGCCAGATTGCCACTAACTTTAAATAAAAAAGAGAATCAAAAATATATTCAAACTTGGCATGGTACACCACTAAAAAAATTAGCTAACGATATGAAGGTTGTAAGAATGCCAAGTACAACAACACCACAATATAAAAGGAATTTCCATATGGAAACTTCTAGATGGGATTATTTAGTTTCACCTAATCGTTATTCTTCAGAAATCTTTGAATCAGCCTTTTGGATGGATGAAGAAAGAGTGCTTGAAATCGGTTATCCAAGAAATGACATTCTAGTTACACATGCAAATGATGAAGAATTCATTTCTAAAATAAGAGAAAATGTGAATATACCAGAAGGTAAGAAAGTCTTAATGTATGCACCAACTTGGAGAGATGATGAGTTTATTAAGAAAGGTCAATATTTATTTGAGTTAAAAATCAACTTGCAAAACCTTTATGAAAGTATTGGTGAAGAATATGTTATCTTGTTAAGAATGCATTACTTAATATCAAATGCTATAGATTTATCTGGATATGAAAACTTTGCTATAGATGTTTCAGATTATGATGATATTTCAGAATTATATCTTATTACGGATGCCTTAATAACAGATTATTCATCAGTAATGTTTGATTATGGCGTTTTAAAAAGACCACAATTCTTCTTTGCATATGATATTGAAAAATATGATAAAGATTTAAGAGGATTTTACTTAGATTATGTTAATGACTTGCCAGGACCGATTTTTGAGGATCCATTTGATTTAGCTGATAGTTTGAAAGATATAGATTTAATTAAAGAATCTTATCAAGATAAAATTGATGAATTCTATGAAAGATTCTGTAGCTTAGAACAAGGGGAATCATCTAAGTATATTGGTGAATTAATTAATAAAGAAATAAATAATAAATAATGATCTTATAATAAAGAATTTACAATTTTATTAACTATCCATCGTAAAGTTTGGATTAATATTATAATTACACAACCAGTAATAGCCCAACCACATATGTGATTGGGCTATTACTTTTCTTCCAATGTGAGATATGATTACATTTGGAAGAGGAATTAAATCTATAAATATTACAACACTAAGTAGTCCTATTAATTAAAGTAATTATAGTTGTATATATTTAAATCAAAACTTATTAAGGATTATTATTAAAAGCACCGTCAACATTAATATCTTTCATTTCTTTAACTTCTTTTTCATTATTTAGAGTAAATACATGAACTTTTAATCCGTGTTCATGTATTTTTTCTACTAATTCTTCATTAATTATATCTTTATTAAAACCAAGTCCATATGCAAATTCAGATAGTCTTTCCATTTTTTTGTCGTTTAATTTTTTTACATCTTTATCATCTATCAAATAAATTAACGGTATATTTTCGTTTAAATTATGTATATTTTGTAGACTAGTCTCAGAGAATGATTGAATAATTAAGTTGCCTTTTTTCAAACTTTCTTTTTTAAGCAAACCATTATTTTCTAAATCTTTTATTAGTTTTTCATCCATTCCTGGATACATATCTGGATGTTTAGTTTCAATATAAAAATTAGTTTTATCTTTATACTTATTCAAAATATCATTTAATTCTGGTACTTTTTCATTTTTATATTTTATATCAAACCATGATCCAGCATCTAAGCTTTTTATTTCTTTTAAAGTTTTGTCTTTAACTAATCCAGTCCCATTAGTAGTTCTATCTACTTTATTATCGTGCATTGCGATTAACTTTTTGTCTTTAGTCATTTGTAAATCTAACTCTATATAATCTGCATTTTGTTTTATGGCTTTATCATAAGATGCATATGTATGTTCTGGTTTTGAACCACTTGCGCCTCTGTGCGCTATGTTTAAATAGTCTTTATCTAAAGTGCTGTTCCCACACCCAACTAATAATATACAATTTAATATACTAATACCTATTAATTTCTTCATGTTCTTCACCTACAAGTTTATTATCTATTTATTATAGTATCATTTATTTACATAAAGATACCTTGTTTATTAAGTTTAGTCACTTATAATTATAGAGCTAATTGCACGCTTTTTATATAATTCTTTCTATAAGAATTCCCCAATATGTTAAGCTATAACAAACATTTCTTTTTTAGTACGACATGATAGATATAATACATAATACTAAATAGAGGGTTGGGATATTTATGGCTTATTTGTTTGATAAGGGGAGGTTTGTTTCGAAAGCTCGTAATAAACCTAAAGAAATCTATGCGCTTCATGAGCCTATTGATTTTATGAATCAAAAGCGTATTCAAATTGATACGGGTAGTGATTCGAATTTTATTCAGTTAGCTAGATAGGATCGTAAACTACACGAAATGTATAAAGAAATTTTGGCTAATGATTATATTTTATATTTTCATCAAAAGACGATTTCTAAGTTCTATAAAAGAACACATGTACAAGAATTGTTCCAGAGAAAAGATTTAATCAGACATAAGGATATATTCTATACGTTAGATGAGCCGGCTGGTAGAAAGGTAAATGATGAAGTACCTAAGAAGTTGCTTGTTATTTTCACTTGTATGCCAGATGCTAAGCGATATGATAGTTCGTTGATTCCGAACAGGATGTTCCCTAAGTTCTTTGATGGTATTGAGAGAAGTCTTGTGAAGAATGTGTATACTTTAAGAATAATGGATTTAAATGTATCACATGGCTCTCATTATATTAGTACGACGAATTATCCTGAATATGAGGAGGAAATTCAGAGTACGATTTTAAAGGTGATGGATGAACTTAATATTGATAAAGAGCATGTTGTACTTTACGGTGGTTCTAAAGGCGGTACGGGTGCGATTTATCACGGTACGGCGCTGGATATGAATACTTTAGCAGTAGATCCAATTGTGAATATTGGTGGTGGGTTAGAACAGAAGGATAGAAGGTTCTTAAAGGATTTGAGAAATGACGATTTAGTCCCTCAAATTAATCAGCATTTATATGATAGCAATGAATATACGAAATACGTGATATGTAGTGAAAATGTTGAATTGTATTATAAACAGACAGATCGTATTGATGCATCTAAGATATACAAAATCAACTTAGCAGATAAACATATTACGTCACATCCTGAAGTTTCAAGAAACAGTGTGCCGGAACAATTAACCATCTTAAATAATTTCTTTGCGACACACATATAAAGGTTAGCTCACACGAGCTAACCTTTTTTGATGCTATCTTATTCATCAACACCTAATTCTTTCTTTGCCATCTTCTCATATGCCGCTTCTCCTGAAGCAAGCGCAAATTCAGCGATAAACATTGGAAACACAGCATTTAATTCAATAATATGTTCTTTCATATGTGGCCATGTAATGCCACCTGCATTATCATAAGCTGCAATTAGCTCATCTAGCCCTTCATCGCCAAATACACGATGATGCCCCATAAAATCATTGGACGGGTCTGCATGACTTGCTTCTGTCCAATCGATAAGACCTGTCACATTTGCTTCTTTATCCACCATAATATGTCCTGGATGCAAGTCTCCGTGTATCATCGTGACATGGTTTGGCCAGAGTTCATCATTCTCTATCCATGCTTGCCATCTATTCCATAAATCAGAAGAGACACCATACATTTCTTTCACTTTATGCATACGTTCTTGATAATCTTCTTTCACTTGTTGAATCGTTGTCGTCTTAATGTCACTTGAAGCGACTGCTTCATCTGTTATACGATGCAAATCAACGAGTACTTCTGCCAATGTATCAATAAAATTCTGAGGCACGGGTTTATGTTCAATTTCCCATACGTATTGTTGTAATTCAGGATCAATTGTAGCTGCAGGTACGCCTGTTAGTTTAGGATACGCAATTAATGTTTCTTTATGAATTTGCCAGTTAGGTACTTCAAATGATACATGTTGTTGTACGAAGTCTACGGTTTCTTTTTCTGAATCTGTCCGTTCATACACTTCTGGTCTTCTAGGTATGCGTAATACCCATTCAACACCATGTCTATCTCCAGCAAATGCTACTTGAAAATCAAGTCCTGATTCGTTTATTGTAATGGATTCAGGTTGAATATCTAAACCACATTCTGCGGCAATCGTGACAATGTTTTCATGTTGTGTCATATTGAGCGCTCCTTAAAGGTTATTTTTATATTTCTTAGCTTTTATCCAATTTCTCCGTATTTCATCTTATAAGATACATAACCTGATTTATAAAAGTATTTTTGTTTTTCAGCTTCTTTGTAATCCAGAAGTCCTAATGCACGAATCACATTAAAAGCAAAGTCTACTGCACTGGATCCGTTTGCTGTGACGAGGTTCTTATCAACGACACTATCTTCATTTATAAAGTCTAATGCGTTTGTATAGGCTTTGTATTTCTCTTCAGTCGTCCATTGGTTTAAATCATTTCCCGTATGTTTATATCCCGTAAGTAATCCATTTCGTGCAAAGAAGTCAACAGCTGCACATATTGCACCTACAACGATATTGTTGTCTAATGATGTCTTAATGAGTTGAGCGAGTTGTTCATTTTCAATTTGTGACCAATTGTTACCGCCAATGATAATTAAAGCATCGTAAGGATCTTTAATGTCATCTATTGTATAGTCAACGATTGTCTTTAATTGGCCGATAGATGTAACAGTTGATTCACCTAATGATACTGTATCGATTTTAAATCCGTGTGACATAGCGAGTTCTGCAGCAACGTAACTGACTTCCCAATCTGCATATGCTTCTGTAAGAACGATTAGCGCTTTTTTCATAAAAATAACACCCCTTGTTAAATTTATTTAAAGATTATTTTAATCATGATACAAAGGCATCTCATATGCAAATGATAACTAACGGTATTTGTGGTATGATGTAATAAATGATAACACTTCTCAATTATTGAAGGGAATATAACGGGAGTGAAAAGTTATGCAAGTTGTACAAAAATTTTTATGGAATGATCGTTTCGTAACGGTAGCAATGCCAGTTGGTTATGATGAACAAAATCCTAAACCATTCAAGACAGTAATCGTTCAAGATGGGGATTATATATTTAATCAACTGATTGAAGATAAGCCACGAGATATTATGTATGTCGGTATTGAACCGGTTGATAGAAATAGGGAATATACGCCATGGGAAGAGCAAGTTGATCAAGCACATTATGCGGGAGAAGCTGATCAATATTTAGATATGTTGGAATTTGAATTAATACCATTTCTTAAAGAACATTATCATATCTTTGACGAAGCGGAATATTTAGCAATCGGTGGTGGGTCATTCGGGGCGTTAGTTTCATTATATGCTTTATTAACACGTCCACACTTATTTGGTAGCTATATTTTAATGTCTGCTTCTATGTGGTATCCGAACTTTTTAGACTTCATTAAAAATAGTAAACCAATAGAGTATCCACGTCATATTTATTGGTATGTAGGAGAGCAAGAAGGGGTAGAATATCCTAATATTTTAAAATGGATGGTACCGAATACGTATGAAGCGGTTGAGTTGGTGAAAGGTAAGCTGGTTCATGATGATTCGACTTTAACGTTTATAACAGATAAAGAAGGCATTCATAGACATGAATACTTTGAAAAATATTTCGACAAAGCGATTCATACGTTGTTTTAGATGTAATTATTATAAGTGACTTAGACATGATGAGGTGTCTAAGTCTTTTTTGTTTTAATAAATTAAATTTAACGTATGTGAATTGCTGATATAATAAGGGTTAACATCGTTTAGGACGAATGAAATAAATGAAGAATGTTTGACAAATAACATGAATGATATTATAGTTGATTACACAACTAATCAACCAATCATGTTATAGGATAAGGAGAATGAAAATGAAACCTACTTTAAATGAAGATACACCTATATTTTTGCAAATTGCAGATATGATTAAAGATGATTTAGTTGAAGGACTTTTGTCAGAAGGCGAACAAATACCTTCCACAACGGAACTTTCAAACTTTTACAATATTAATAGAGCGACGGCTCAAAAAGGTATTGCACTGTTGATGGATGAAGGCATTGTAGCTAAGAAGAGAGGGATTGGTGTATTTATAGCTGAAGATGCGCGCGACAAGCTCGTAAATACAAGAATGCAAGACTTCTCAAACTCTTATATCCAAAACATGGTTAAAGAAGCTAAGAGACTTAATATAAGTAAGGAAGAACTCATAAGAAGGGTGGAACAAGACTATGACAATCATTGATATTCAGAACATGTCGTTTAAGTACAAAGATGAATATGTACTTCAAGATTTAACACTTCAAGATGATGAACCAATGATTATTGGTTTATGGGGACGAAATGGGTCTGGTAAGACGACGTTAATGAAACTCATGTCAGGTCAAGAAAAACAAAATTCAGGTGACATAGCGATATTAAACTATAAACCTTATAACAATGCAGAAGCTTCAAAGCAAATTACGTATTTAAGAGAGAATCACTTCTTTGGAAAGTCATGGAATGTTAATGACGCGATGAAATTTGCAGCGATGTTCAATGACAATTGGAATCAAGAAGAAGCGGATTATTTAATAGATTTATTTGAACTACCACGAAAGAAGAAGATTCGAAACTTTTCTAAAGGTATGAAGTCAATGGTTCAAAGTGTGATTGGGCTCGCAAGTCATGCACCAGTGACGATGTTAGATGAACCGACAAACGGATTAGATGCTTATATGAGAAAGTTGTTTACACAAGCATTGAGAGAATCGTTCGAAGCGGATCCGAGATATATCATGATTGCTTCTCATCATATTAAAGAAATTGAGAAGATATGTGAAAAGCTCATCGTGATATCTGATCATCGTGTGAAGTTACATGAGCCAATAGAATACTTTCAATCTAGAGGTGCGATTTTAGTTGGTAAATTAGAAGACATCCATCAAATTACTTCGAGTGATACGATTATCGAGCAATCAACGATTATGAGTCAGCATAAAGTGATGGCGGATATTCCATATGATGCAGCGTTACAAGAACAGTGTAGAGCGTTGAATGTGAAAGTTGATAAAGCAAGTATTCAAGATTATTTAGTGAATATGACGATGACAAAGGAGGCTAATCATGGGTGATTTAAAAGGATCTTTCTCGATTATCTTTAAAGAACTAAAAGTACAATTATATACGTTTAGTATCGTACTTGTTGTTTTAGCCGCGATATACTTTGTAATTGGATTTTATATTGGACCATCAGATTCATTTAATCCTTTATTATCTGGACCGGTATACGGTATCTTAGGTTTCTTACCATTATTCATGTTTGGTGATCCACTTAAATCATCAATTGAACTTGGTGCGACAAGAAGACAGTATATCGTAAGTTTATGGCTAAGTTACATTATATTTATAGTTATGATGCTTATCATTCAAGAAGTGATCAGCTTTATATTAGAGCGTGTAGCAAGTGCGGCAAATAGTGATGTAACACTTATGAGAATATCAGATATACTGCCTAATGCTAGTGGATTGGATAGTATGTGGGTGGATTTCCTAGCTATATTGTTTATCGCAGGAATTTGTTTCTTACTCGGTGCGATTATGTACCGAATAGGTATTATCCCAACAATGATTGGTGTACTATTTCTAGGTGTCATCGTATTTATCTGGTTTGTACTCGGTGATTTCACACCATTATTCAAATGGGTATATCAACATATTTATGAAATGCTCCATATATTAGGGGCAGTTGGAATCATATCAGCATTATGTATCTATCCAATTATGATTCAAGCAAGATTGAAGGCATAGTATTATATTGAGGCTAGGGCTAGTTGTCCTAGTCTTTTTTGATGTGATGTGACAGGGCATGTGACAATATTGTTCGTTGTATTTCTTTGTATAAATGATAAATTATAACAAGGAATTAAAGGAGGCATATGTCATGAATCCGACTGCATCGAATCATCGTATTTATGAATTAGATTATATTAGAGGATTTGCTTTATTAGGTATTATTTTTCTTAATGTTTCGAGCATTATACAAGTACCATTTGATTTTTCAATAGTAGAAGTTCGTTATCAGAAGTTTTTAGATATATTTATTGAATCAAAGTTTATGTCGATTTTTTCATTTTTGTTTGGTGTTGGTTTTTATATTTTTATTAATCGTGCAAAAGCGAAAAGTGAACATCCATATGTGATTTATTTGAGGAGAATTTTGATATTGGCGCTGTTAGGATTAGGGCATATGCAACTCCAACCGGGAGAGGTATTGCTTGTGTACGCCATATTTGGTTTAGTGCTACTACCACTGTTTAAAGTGAATAAGTGGGTGAATTTCGTAATCGGTATCGTACTCTTATGCGTAGCGATTGGCTTAGGTGGAAAAATATTAATGCCGCTTCCACTGTTCACTTTAGGTTTAACATTTGCTCAATTTGGTCTACATCAAAAAATGTTTCAGCATAGAAAGTATTATGCCATTATTGCGGTAATTTTGATGATTATTTCGGTAATCGGCATCTATTACTTGAATCAAATCTACGTTGGCGCTTCTTATCAAGCGATTAAATATACAGGTATTACTGAAGCACAATATTTGAAACAATACGCTTTAACAAATCAATTTATTTTAATTTTGAGTCCTATCATGACGATCTGTTACTTTAGTGTACTCGTCACGTTATTACAATATAAAGTTGTGCAACAATTATTGAAACCGTTAAGAACTTATGGGCAAATGGCACTTACGAATTATATCGGGCAGACGTTGTTGATACTATTATTTAGCTACGGATTAGGATTATCAGATTGTCGTTTAATTCATACGGCGAATCTTTGTTTAATCATTCTTGTGATACAGCTAATATTCTCAAGTTTATGGTTAAGTTACTTTAAATATGGTCCGTTAGAATACTTATGGAAAATCGGTACGTATTTCAAGATGTTTCCAATAAAATAAAAGCATAGATTCTGGGAATTGATATCCCAGAGGCTATGCTTTTTTATATGATTTCAATCATAATTTTAGTGATATATTCATTCTCATTATTTTTAATAACTGAATCAAATACGTATTCTTCATATACATAGTCACCCATTGTTAAATTCAATTCATCGATTTTATTTAGCATTTTGTTATACGCTTCTTCAACATGTTCATCAATTCCTATATAATAACCGACTAAATATTTACCTTTTAACGTAACGATATTTTTATAGTGCTTTTTAGAATTTGGGATATTCACGTATAGATAACTATAATGAAGATAATTGCCACTCAGAATATCATTTTTATGCGTTACGACACCGATTGGCTGACTAGAAAAAATCTCGTGTGATTTCAGCTCATCAATAAACTGGTTAATCGATATTAAGAAATCGAGTTCTGAAGCATTCGCGATGTTGTCACTGATATAGAAAGTCATTTCATCATATTCTTCAATTTCAATTTTATCAAAGGAAGTTTCCATAGCGTCTCTAATGAGTTGAATTTTACTATCAATGATCATTTCATTGTATTCTAAATGCTTCTTCTGTTCTTGAATCGTTTTCTTCTGTTGCGTCATCAAATTTAAAAAGTGCTCAGGTGATTTATTTTGCGTATATTCTTTAATTTCTTTCAATGGCATGCCTAGTTCTTTTAATAATGTAATTACACTTATAAGTTCAATTTGTTTAATGGAGTAATATCGGTACCCAATTTCGTTCTTATAATCTGGTTTAAAAAGATTGATTTTATCATAGTATATGAGTGTCTGACGGCTAACATTTGTTAAGCTTGCAAACTCACTTATAGGTATTTGATTAATTTTTTGCATAAATTAAGTTCCTCCTATTGACTGTATAGTTACTATACACTATAAATTGTATATATTAAAGATTGCATTATGTTATGCAAATCAAAATAAATAGATTAGAATATAGTGAAAATCACTTAATATTTGTAAAAGTAATGAAGAAGGAGGTCTAAAATGAATAATAAGTTAAACGTTTTATATTTTAATATATTTTTAATGTTTTTAGGTATTAGTATTGTCATACCAGTATTACCTACAATTTTGCATGATTTAGATTTAAATGGAAGTGATTTAGGCATGCTGGTCGCAGTATTTGCAATGTTCCAAATGATCGCTTCACCGTTTGGAGGACGATTTGCAGATAAGTTTGGTAAAAAAATTATTATCATTATCGGCCTGCTATTATTCTCCATTTCAGAATTTATTTTCGCAGTGGGTAATACATTTTCAATACTTTTAGTTTCAAGAGTATTAGGTGGCATTAGTGCAGCGTTTGTCATGCCTGGTGTAAACGGTATGATTGGTGATTTATCCACTTCAGAAAATAGAGCAAAGAACTTTAGTTATATGTCAGCCGTTATTAATACAGGGTTCATAGTTGGACCGGGTGTAGGAGGATTCTTAGCAGAAATTTCGCATAGAATGCCTTTTTATTTTGCTGGTGCACTTGGCATCATCGCTTTGTTATTCTCAGTATTCCTTTTAAAAGAAGCAAGTGACGATGATTCAAATGAAACAGCACGTCCAAAAGTCAAAGAGCCATTTCCATATAAATTATTTGTCGTACCGGTCATCATTATGTTGATATTGTCTTACGGTTTAGCATCTACAGAAACAATGTTCTCATTATATACAGCAGAGAAAGTAGGCTTTGAACCGAAAGATATTTCTATCGCGATTACAGGTGGCGCTATAGTAGGGGTTATATTCCAATTATTCTTATTCGAGAAACTTGTCGGTAAGATTGGTGAAATTAAATTAACGCTATTCTCATTAATCTACTCAGTGTTAATTCTAGGAGCCTTTGTATATGCTTCTCACTACATTACAGTGATGTTAGTCAGTTTCGTAATATTTATAGGATTTGATTTGATCAGACCATCTATGACGAACTATTTCTCTAAATTAGCAGGTAATAACCAAGGAACAGCAGGGGGCTTGAACTCAGCAGCCACTAGCGTTGGTAACTTGATAGGACCATTAGTAGCCGGAGCAGCATTCGATATTAAAATCGACTTCCCGTTATTTATAGCCATGGCATTCTTTATCATCGCTTCAATTATCATCGCATTTTATAGACCAGATAAATTAAAATTCTAATAAAAAGTCAGGGACACCTCGCATGATGTCCCTGACTTTCTTTTTTGGGAGAAGTAAATGGGGGGAGGAGTAAGTTGGGGAAAGTGAGATGGATGGAGAGGTATGTATTTATAGAAATGGGGGCGACAAGAAAATTAGGAGGTCTGTATTTATCAAGACTGGCCAAACAAGATAAATAGAGGCGCTGTATTTATCAAGACTGACTAAACAAGATAAATAGAAGCGTTGTATTTATCAAGACTGACCAAACAAGCAACATAGAGCCGCCGTATATTGCAAGACTATCTAAACAAGCAACATAGCTCGCTCGTATATTGCAAGACTGACTAAACAAGCAACATACGATCCTCGCACTCCTCACATACCGCCATCGCTCACAAAATATACCCATCCACTAAACCTCTAATATGAAAAAGCTGAGGCAGCGGTTAAATTCCGCTACCTCAGCTTTTCTTTTTATGATATTTGGTTTAATGCTTGGTTTAAGTCTTCTACTAAGTCTTCTGTATCTTCTATACCGATAGATAAACGGATCATGCCGTCTGCGATACCTTCTTTATGACGAATTTCTGCTGGTATTGATGCATGTGTCATAAGACTTGGTACTGAAATTAAGCTTTCTACTGCGCCTAAGCTTTCTGCTAATGTGAATAATTTTGTATGTTTAATGACTTCTTTTGCTTTTTCTACATCAGCAACTTCAAATGAAATGATACCTGGGTATCCTGAAGCTTGTTCGAAGTGAATGTCACGATTCACATGGTCTTCATTTAATGGATGAATTGTTTTAACAACATTTTCATGTTTGTTTAATAATGCTACGACTTCTTTAACGTTTCTATTAATTTGTTCTACTCTTAAACCTAATGTTTTGATACCACGTGTTAATAAATAACTATCTTGAGGTCCTAAAATACCACCAGTTGAATTTTGGATGAAACCAATTCTTTCTCCAAGGATTTCGTTAGCTGTTACGACTAATCCTGAAACAACATCACTATGTCCGCCTAAGTATTTAGTAGCTGAGTGAAGAACAATATCAGCACCTAGGTCTAATGGGTTTTGGTAATAAGGTGTCATAAATGTATTATCTACAACAGTTAACATGTCATGTTTTTTAGCGATGTCACTTGCTGCTTTAATATCTGTTACTTGAAGTAACGGATTTGATGGTGTTTCAATAAATAACATTTTAGTTGTGTCTTTAATAGAAGATTCTATATTGCTCACATCAGTTGTATTGATAAAATCAAATTCAATACCGAAGCGAGAGAATACTTTTGTTAATGCACGGTAAGTACCACCGTATACATCTGAATTAATTAAAATATGGTCACCTTTGTCTAATAACATGATGACTGCTGAGATTGCTGCCATACCTGAACCGAACGCATAACCATTTGTACCGTGTTCTAAATCCGCGATTAATGTTTCTAATGCTGTACGAGTAGGGTTAGCTGTTCTAGAATATTCATAACCTTGTCTTAAATTTCCGATACCGTCTTGCTCATAAGTACTTGTTTGATAAATTGGTGTTGTTACCGCACCTGTATATGCATCTGTTGTTTTACCGCCATGGATGAGTAATGTTTTTTTATTCATAATCTTTTCCTCCATAATTAAATATATTTTTAGACATATATCTATCACTGCCATCAGGGAAAATGACGACAATATGTCCTTGTTCGATTTGTTTTGAAACGTCTATTGCTGCTTGTAATGCTGCGCCTGATGAACTACCAGCAAGAATACCTTCATTTAATGCAAGACCTGATACATTTGTAAATGCATCTTGATCCGAAATGACTTTAATATCATCGATTAAATCTCGCTTTAGAAATGGTGGCCACTTTTCAACGCCAATTCCTTCAGTATCGTGAGCATGCGCTTCGCCACCAGCAAGAATGCTTCCTTCAGGTTCTACAATGATATTACGTACTTGATGTTCTTTCATGACTGTAGCCATTCCTGTAAAAGTTCCGCCAGAACCAGCACCAGCAATCAAATGTGTGGTGTCTGGACATTGTTCAAGAATTTCTGTCGCTAAAGTATGAACATATGCTTGTGGATTCTGTTCATTTTCAAATTGATTGATGTAATAAGCGCCGTATTGTTCAGCGTAAGACTGTGCTTGTTGACGTGCACCTAACATACCTTCAGAACGTGGTGTTCTTCTTACTTCAGCTCCTAAAGCTTTCATGATGTTCATCTTTTCTTCCGAGAATCCTTCAGGTGCAAAGATAACGCAGTTCATATTGTAATGGTTCGCTACGATAGCAAGTCCAATACCTGTGTTTCCGGCAGTGGCTTCAACTATCGTATCTCCAGAACGAATATTACCTTCAGCTAGTGCATGTTCTATCAGATGCTTGCCTAGTCGATCTTTAATGCTGCCACCTAAATTATAACTTTCTAATTTCGCAAATATTTTCACATTGTCTGTACTGTAATGTTCCAATAAGACAAGTGGCGTATTCCCGATTAAATCAAATGCTTTCATCCCATTACCCCAATTTAAATTAATAAATATCTTAGTTTTTCAATAAGAATTATAGGTTAAACATTATTAAAAATCAACTAAATTAAATTTGTTAGAATATTGAAAATATAATAAAAACAAAGTTAGTATATTTTTTATACTCAAAAGTGTTGACATTTATTTGGAAGAGCGTTACAATTATCTCGAAATCGAAATAATATTTTAATAGGTGATGAACATGGATAGAACGAAAGAATCATTAAAAGCGCTAGTAGGTATAAAACGTACCAATGATACGTTAGATCGTATTGTTAAACAAGATATGAAGAACTACGGTTTAAATATTACTGAATTTGCTGTAATGGAACTTTTGTATCATAAAGGTGATCAACCTATTCAAAAAGTAAAACAACGCATCTTAATTGCAAGCAGTAGTACAACTTATGTCATCGATCAACTTGTTAAGAAAGGATATGTAACACGTCGACAAGATGAGCAAGATAAACGTATTACGTATGCTGTTCTGACTGAAAGTGGCCATGAATTGATGGAACGTATTTTTCCACAACATGCCGAAACAATTGAAAAAGCATTTTCTATATTAGATGACGAAGAGCTAGCGATTTTTCGTAGAGCACTTAAAAAAATAAGCGCAAATTCTACTAAGTAGTGGATAGCGCAAATTTTTTTACAACTTATTATTTCGAATTCGAAATAAAAATAAAGAAAGAAGGAAACTATAATGAGTAATCCAGAACTTATCGGTATCCATCACGTAACTGCAATGACAAATGATGCAGTAAGAAACTATGAATTTTTCACACAAGTACTAGGTATGCGTTTAGTTAAGAAAACAGTAAACCAAGATGATATATATACGTACCATACATTTTTCGCAGATGATCAAGGGTCTCCTGGTACAGACATGACATTCTTTGACTTTCCAAATAACCCGAAAGGTAGTCGTGGTACAAATTCAATTAGTCGTGCAGCATTTAGAGTGCCAAACGATGCTGCGCTTGAATATTATTTAAATCGCTTTGAAGAATTTGGCGTTAAACATGACGGTATTCAAGATCTATTCGGTAAAAAGGTATTACCTTTTGAAGAAGAAGACGGTCAAAGATATCAATTAATTTCAGATGAATTAAATGAAGGTGTTAAACCAGGTATTCCTTGGAAAAATGGTCCAGTACCTGAAGATAAAGCAATTTATGGATTGGGACCAATTGAAATTACAGTGAGCTATTATGAAGACTTCAAATCTGTATTGAAACAAGTTTATGGTATGAAACCAATTATTGAAGAAGAGAACGTGACATTGTTAGAAGTTGGAGAAGGCGGTAACGGTGGTCAAGTTATTTTGAGAAAAGACGACCAAGGTCCTGAAGCAAGACAAGGTTACGGTGAAGTACACCACGTATCATTCAGATTAAAAGACCATGAAGCGATTAAAGCATGGGAAGAAAAATATAATGAACTTCGCATTGGTAACTCAGGTAATGTCGATAGATATTATTTTGAAGCGCTATACGCAAGAATTGGTCATATTCTTATAGAAGTATCTACTGATGGACCAGGATTTATGGGAGATGAACCTTATGAAACATTAGGTGAAAGTCTTGCATTACCGCCATTCTTAGAAGCAAAACGTGACTACATTGAATCTGAAATTAAAGCTTTTGATACTAGTAAAGAACATTAATAAGAAAAGGTGTGGTTTAAGATGAAGGAGATACGACCAGAAGTCTTATCGCAGAAAGAAAACTATAAATTGTTAATAGGGTCTATTATTCCTAGACCAATTGCATTAGTCACAACAGAATCAGATGATAACGTACTGAATATAGCACCGTTTAGCTTTTTCAATGTTGTATCTTCAGACCCACCGATTCTTTCTATCGCAGTACAAAGAGTGAATGGTGAAATGAAAGATACTGCACGAAATATCATTCAGAATAAAGAAGCGGTCGTGCATATTGTAGATACAGATAATGTACGTGATGCGAATCAAGCAGCGGCTTTGTTAAGTCATGAAGAAAGTGAACTCGAACGTACGAATTTTGAAACAGTAGATTCAGTTGAAGTATCTGTGAAAGGCTTGAAGCAAAGTAAGGTTCGATTTGAAGCGGTTCTATATGATGATATTGTAATTGAAAAAGACGGACAACCTATTTCAGATTTATTGCTGTTAGAAGTGAAGTATTATCACTTTGACGAAGGTATTTATGATGATGGCTATATTAATAAAGAAAAGCTCAAAGCGGTAAGCAGACTAGCCGGGAATGATTATGCTGAAATTGGACACACATTCACAATCGAAAGACCATAATATGATGGGAGATAGTAAATATGAAACATATATTTAAACAAGGTGCACAAGGTAAACCAGTATTTCTATTACTTCACGGAACAGGTGGAGATGAAAGGGATTTATTACCATTAGCAGAAATGCTTGATCCGACTTATAGTATTTTGAGTGTTAAAGGTGAAGTATCTGAGAATGGTATGGCTAGATATTTCAAAAGACTCGGAGAAGGGCAATATGATTTAGAAGATTTAGAATATAGAGGACAAGAACTGTATCAATTTATAGAAGAATCCTCTAAAGAATATGGGTTTAACTTAGAAGATGTTATACCAGTAGGATTCTCTAATGGTTCTAATATGGCGATTAATCTCATATTAAGAGAACAAACACCATTCCAAAAAGCACTGCTCTTTGCACCTCTTTATCCATTAGATTTAGAAAATAATCATAAAGATTTATCTTATTTTAAAGTCTTTTTATCAATGGGTGCAAGAGATCCAATCGTTACAAACGCACAAAGCGAGCGCGTGATAGAAATATTTAAAGAACGTAACGCAACCGTGACAGAAGCATGGGTTAACAGTCATGAAATTACGCAAGAAGCGGTACTAAAAGCAAGAGAAATATTATAAAAAGAAGACCAGCTCGGGTGAGCTGGTCTTTTCTTGTGTGAGGGAGAGTGGGGAGTGGCTAACGATCAAGAAAACGAAACAAGATCGTTAGCACACCATATCGCAAGGATTCAAAGAGAAAAAATAACATAATAAAAAATCTCATGTGGCACTGAATAATTCAGTCACATGAGATTTTTATATTTTATGATGGTACTTCTGTTCTTTTTCCGCTATGTTTTCTAAGGATAGCTGCTGATATAGCTGATACCCCACCGAAGATGATAAAGCCTATAAACATCCACATTGTACTATTAAGTTCGATATCGAGGTGTAAATACAATAGTCCTCGTAATGTTTCTGCATAATGTCTAAATGGATTCCATCCAATCATATACTCTTGATAAAATTGTGGCAACATTTGTGTTGGTAACATGATGAGTTGCAAACTAAAGAATAACAATACCATAAATAATGGAATAGCTTTGACACCTAACCATGTCATAAATCCTAAGATTAGACTGATGAATGCAAGAATCGCGATTGAAATGTATAAACCGATTTTAGTTGGTTCGTTAATTGTTACATCTAATACTTGCGTCATAAAGTAAATATATCCAAATCCACCGATTAATGCTGTAACGATTGCACTGCCTAATTGGCCAAGTGAAGCGATAATACGGTCTTTAATAGTGATATTATTACTTGTTCTGAATGAGAAGAATAGAACAACTGAGCCAACTAATGATGCTAACCATACTGGTGTGAACATTAAGAGTGGTAGGTTACCGTTAGCTTGATGTGATTTAACAGCGTTCATGTTTGTTTTATCCACTTTAATTGGATTTGTGATACTTTGAATATCTGAAGCTGAAACGTCGACATCCATTTTATCTAAAGTTTGGATAGCTTGTTTAGAAATTTGTGTATTCAGTTGATCACCGATAGTCGTTAACATTGTATTCGCAAGTTGTGCACCTTGCATGCTTGAACCTTCGTTAACGATGATTTCAACTTGTCCTTGTTTAACTTTAACAGGTTCAACTTTGTTTTGTTCTTGCATTTTTTTAGCTTGTTCAGGTGGAATTTGTCCACTTTCGATTTTTTCTTTCATTTGTGACTGCATTTCTTTAATTTTTGCGTCTTGAACAGTCTTTTGAACTTTACTTATTGAATCTTTCGAAAGATTTTCATCTAAAATTAAGGCGCCATAATATTTGTTGTCTTTGAAGCCTTGTTTTAAATCTTTCTTATTATCTACATCTATCCATTCAACTTTATCTGATAAATCTTTATTATCTTTAATTTTATCTGCAAAAGTTTTCCCGATATTGACATCTTTGTCTTGCATTGTTGTACCCTTATCTTGATTCACAATTGCAATTGGTACTGATTTAGGTTCTGGATTATATGCTGGAATAAAAGCAATCGCTAATAATAAAAGTATGACGATTACTAGAATAGGTGTCATCCAAAAAAGTTTCTTTTTGAAAATATTCATATTTTTTCCTCCTTATTAATGAACATTGTGTTGATTATTAATAACATTGTTTATTATAATAGAATTTAAGATAGTTACAATCGTCAATTACTTACGATACGTTTATTAATCAACAAATATATGAAAATTGTTCATTAAAATAAGGAGAATGGTTAAAAATGGCAGAAGATCGACGCGTAAGAAAAAGTAAAAGAGCAATTAAACAAGCATTTATCCAGTTATTAAAAGAAAATAACCTTGATCGTATTACGATACAACAAATTTCAGATTTAGCAGATGTAAATAGAGGAACCTTTTATTTAAATTATGAAGATAAATATGCTTTGTTAGATGAAATGGAAAATGAACAAATTGAGAAAATCAAAGGATTTGTAGATATTAGAAAGATGGATTTATCCACTAAGAATAGTGATCGTTTTATTGAAGACTTTGCGAATAAAATTATTAAAAATGTCATTACACATATTGAGCATAATATTGAATTTTATCAAGTGATTCTCAACTTAGAACGTAAAAGTCAAATCGAAGAACAATTAGCAGATATTGTGAGAAGTAATATTAAACATTTAATAGGTAATAAGGATAATGTATTCGGCATTCCAGAAAATTATTACTTAAGTTATGTAGTAGGTTCAATGATGTCGATGATCAAATACTGGGTATCAGATGAAAATCGAGTATCCGTAGAAGAACTCGTAAATTATGTCTCAACAATCGCATCAACAGGACCATTGTCTATTATGAAACGTATGATAGATGAGAATATTAAGTAATATAGATAAGGCAAGGGCAACTATCGCAGCCCCTGCCTTTCATGTTACGTTATTTTATTTCATCACGAGATTTAATGATTTTGTTAATAAATCCGTAGTCTTTTGCTTCTTGTGTGCTTAACCAGTAGTCACGGCCAGTGTCTTTTTCTACTTTTTCAATATCTTGGCCAGTTTCTCTTGCGATTAATTCATTAATTTTTTGTCTTGTACGAATAATTTCTTTAGCTGTAATTTCCATTTCAACAGATTGACCTTGTACACCGCCAGAAGGCTGATGAATCATGAATCTTGTATTAGGTAAACTGTAGCGGTTTTCTTTTTTACCAGCTAAATAAATAATAACGCCTGCACTTACTACCCAACCAGAACCGATAATATTAACTTCTGGTTTAATGAAATTAATCATATCATGAATGTAATAACCTGAATCTACATGACCACCTTGGCTTGAAATAAATAGATTGATAGGTTCATCGCTCATTGCTTCTAATAGTAATAGTTGATTACCGACTTCTTTTGCAACTTTATCATTGATTTCCCCGGTAATAATAACCGTACGTGTTTCTAATAACTTTTCAGTAAGTATATCTTTTTCGTTATGTTTTTCTTCAGACATGAAATCACTCCTATAATGATTGATACTACTATTGTGAACGAGTGCGATTTTGATTTCAAATAATTTGACCTATTTTGACTAAATTAAATATTAAATAAATCGTTAAATGATTCAGCCATCGTAGGGTGCGTATAAATGTTATCTCTTAAAACGGTATATGGAATTTGTTGATCCATTGCAAGTTTCAGAATGTTAATCAATTCTTCAGATTCTTTACCGTAAAGACTTGCACCTAGAATGAGTTTACTATCTACATCTACAACAACTTTAAATAAACCTCTGTCATCATGATTGATTTTGTGACGAGGGATATTCTTCACTTCAATTTTGCCCTCTAAAATATTGTGACCATTTTTCTTAGCTTTACTTGCAGTGTAGCCAATTCTTGAAAGTGGAGGATCTAGAAATACGGTATAAGGCACATAACCTCTATTTTCCGTTGTGCGATGTTGTTCACCAACTAAATGATCTTTAACAATACGGTAATCGTCTAATGAAATGTAAGTAAATTGAGGACCACCTTTAACATCTCCAACTGCATAAATATGATCTACAGAAGTTTGTAGATGTTCATTAACTTTAATTTCACCTTTATCTCCAAGTTCGATATTTGTATTTTCTAAAGCTAAATCCGTATTAGGCACACGACCAGTCGCTAGTAATACCGCATCCCCAGTTATATCACCTTGAGAAGTATGCACAACAGGACGATTATTTTCGGTAGAGAAGGCTGTTACTTCAGCTTCATCAATAAATTCAATATCCTGACTAATGATTTCATCATAAATAAGAGAAGCAATATCTTTATCTTCAGTTACTAATACATGCTTACGAGGATGTACGATTTTAATTTTACTGCCTAATTTTGAAAAGATTGTCGCGAATTCTAAAGCAATATAACCAGCGCCAATAATAACAAGCGTTTCAGGTAAGTGATCTAATGCCATAATCCCTTTAGAATCATAAATATTTTCAGTTGTCTTAATACCATCTATATCAGGAATATTTGAACGCGTACCCGTATTAATCACAATCTTATCCGCTTGAATCGTTTCAACCGTTTCATTCTGATCATTTAAAAGTACCACTGTTTGGTTATCTTTAAAATGCGCTTTATAAGTGTACACTTCGATATTGTCATCAGAATTAAGATTGTTGAAATTCTTCTTATTTAAAGCAGCAACAACATCTTTCTTACGATCCATCGCTTCAGAAAATGAATGATGTTCTAGACTTTCATGGAGCAATGTCTTACTCGGAATACAACCAACATTTATACAAGTTCCGCCATACATTTTTGAATCTTGCTCAATAACCGCGACCTTTTGACCTTGCCCTGCAAAATCTTTAGCAAGCGTCTTACCAGCCTTACCAAAACCAATAATCAACATATCAAATCGTTTCATTTACAAAACCTCCAATTGTGATGATTTATATTTAGTATAACGCTTTTTGAGGTGTAAATCTGTGTAGGATGCTTCAATATCAGTTAGCAAGTTTTCTATTATTTTACCGTTTTCAAGTTTATGCATAAAAATCTAAATTAATTATGAAAGCGTTTAATACTATAATGAATTTACAAATTACATAGGAGGCAATAGATATGTCTAATAATTGGTTAGAGATAGAACGTAAAGTAATAATTGTTACAGGTGGAACATCTGGAATCGGTAGACAGATTGTGAATTCACTATTAGAAAATGGTGCAATTGTATATAATGTAGATTTAAAAGATAATCCAATTGATAATGAACATTATCATTTTATTCAAACGGATGTTACAGATGAAGAAGCGGTTCAAAGTACAGTTAGTCAAATTTTAGAAGAGCAATCTCAAATTGATGTACTTGTTAATAATGCAGGCATAAACTTACCTAGATTATTAGTGGATGTTAAAGGTGAAAAACCAGAATACGAAATTAATATGAAAGATTTAGATTTAATGTTTGGCGTGAATTTAAAAGGACCTATATTATTTAGCCAAGAAGTAAGTAGACAATTCGTCAAAAATAATAAAGGTATTATTGTTAATATTGCGAGTGAAGCTGGTCAAGAAGGCTCAGAAGGTCAAAGTATATATTCTGCTACAAAAGCTGCATTAATTGGATTTACAAGAAGTTGGGCTAAAGAATTAGGTAAATATAATATTAAAGTTGTAGCAATTGCTCCAGGAATATTAGAAGAGACTGGGTTACGCACAAAACAATATGAGGAAGCATTAGCTTATAGTAGAAATACAACTGTCGATAAACTTAATGGTGATTATTCAAAATCTATACCATTAGGAAGAGTAGGAGAATTAAAAGAAGTAGCTGATTTAGTTTGTTATTTAAGCTCAGACAAATCAAGCTATATTACGGGGACAACAATTAACATTTCTGGTGGTAAATCAAGAGGTTAAATTAAGAGATAGAAAGGTGGGGAAGTTATGTTATTGAATAAAAAACATTTATTAATAATAGAAGTATTGCAGAAAGAACACATATCAACTGATAAACTTGCCCACCAACTTTCTATATCTCAAAGAACGTTATCTAACTATATTAATCAACTACTTACACATTTTGGTGGTTCAATCAGTATTATTAAAGATCATCATGAAATATCGATGATTGTATTAGATGAATCAGTATTCTTTAATATTTTACAAAAACTGAAAAATAATATAAGTAAAAGCATTCATGAAGTCGAAGCTAGAGAAGAAAGTGTCTTTTACTATTTATTGAATAATGGTGTTTGTACAATCGATGACATTGCTGAAGAACTATATATAAGTAAAAGTATCGTTAATAATACGTTGATAGAAATAAAAAACATATTAAAAAATTACAAAGTTGAAATTAAAGGTACTCAAAACGTTGGTCTCAGAATCGAAGGTAGTGAAATTGAAGTAAGGAAAGTATTGATTGAATGTTTTCCGAATCAATATAAAAGTGCTATATTACCCGACCATATAAATGAAACTTTAAAAAATATTCAAGATAAGTTTAACTTAGATGCTACTAGTTATAGAAGATTAAGACTTTCTACACAGGTCATATTAACTAGATTGGACGAAGGATTTAATATTCAACAAAATGTTCAAATAGACGAGAGAGTGTATGAATCGGAAGACTTCAAAGTTGTCAGTGGCATTAAGGATTATATTAAGAAACATTATGAAGTTGTATTTCCTAACTTAGAAATTCTATTAATCGTCTTTCAAATTATTGGTAGGAGAGCTTCGATTATAGATGAAATGATAAATGAACAAGATCAGACAATACTTAATAGTATTATTGAAAATACTATTAAAGACATTAACTTTTACTACACTATAAAAATAGATGAGCAACTGTTCAGTAATGATATAAAACTTCATATCAAATATCTCATAAATAGACTCATATTCGAGATTAATATTCATAATGATTTAATAGATGAGGTTAAAAAGAGATACCCATTTGCTTATGAATTATCAAAGGTACTTGCAGAAAATATTGAAAAAGAATTAGATATAGAAGTTCCTTTAAATGAACTTGGATTTTTATCTATATATTTTAGTGTTTACTTGCAGCAATTAGAACAAAAGTTAAAAGAAATAAAGTCGATTGCGTTTATAACAGATCAGGGATTAAGTAGTGGAAAATTGGTAACAGTGCAGTTAGAAAGAATTTTTGGTAAAGATATTCAAGTGAAAGTAATAAATGAAAATCAAATTCAATTGAATGATATAGATCAATATGATCTAGTAGTTTCAACAATAAAAAGTAATAGATTATTTAATAAAATTATTTATGTAGATAATATTTTAGATGAACAAGCTTTGAAGCTTAAAATAGAGCAGTTTCTAATATATAAAGATGTTAATAATCGCCAATTATTTAATAATAGTATTTTAGTTGATTTTATCAACGAGTCTGATGTTTATCATATTAGTAAAAGAATGAATTACAAAGATGTTATTAAGTATTTATCACTTGAAATGATTGATGAAGAGAAAGTAGATTCTGGCTTTTCGAATAGAATACTAGAAAGAGAAGATAATAAATCTACAATAACTGGTTTATTAGGCTTCCCTCATACTAGCCACAGTCTAAATGATATATGGGTGAAGTTTTGTATATTAGATGAACCTCTATTAGATTATGAAAATGTAAAAATTATTGTAATGGTAGCAACACCAGAAAATGAAGGTAATGAAGCGGTACTAATTCGATTATATGAAGAAATATTAGCAATTACAGCTAACAGTTATATCATTGAAAAAATCAATCATGATACGGATTATATATCGCTTGCACATATACTAAATAAAGAAATCGGAGGTTAGTTATGTTTTTTATTATATTGATTATCATGTTAGCTGTTGGATTTGTAATTCAGTATTTATTAGGACTACTTCAAATTAAAAATTTTACAAAGCATTATACGAGCATGCGTGAAAATGGTCGTGTAGCAATAGGGAGAAGACCAGCAATTTTTAAAGCTGGGACACTCGTTTTACTACAAATAAATAATCGGAATGAAATCGAAGAAGCAAGATATATGCAAGGGGTAACCGTATTTTCTAAATTTAAAAAATTAAAAGGTTTAGATGGTTATAAAATCAATAAATTAAGAGATACAGATTTGAAAAAATATAACAAATTGTTAATTAAAGCAATATTGGACGCACAACATACATTTAACGTCATTCAATCAGGTGGAGAAATTGAGAAGATTCCATCTCCAATGATGAAGGCAGTTAAAAAAATAAATGGAATGTTTAAAAAAGAAGGGAGTAAATCATCATGGACTTCATAGTTAAGTTAGCTGAAGGATTTATTAAGTTATTTCAAACAGGTGCAGATACATTTATAGACTGGATGACAACAATTGTACCACTCGTTTTAATGTTATTAATTGCAATGAATACTTTAATTCAATTAATAGGAGAACACCGTATTAATATTATTGCTCAAAAATCATCCAAAAACCCATTATTAAGATATTTAGTATTACCATTCTTAGGATCGTTTATGTTAGCAAATCCAATGGTACATTCGCTCGGTAGATTTATGCCTGAAAAATATAAACCAAGTTATTTTGCATCAGCTGCACAATTTGCACATACAAGTAATGGTATTTTCCCACATATAAACCCAGCAGAGTTATTTATTTTTATGGGTATTGCAAATGGTATTCAACAGTTGGGATTACCAATGACAGATTTAGCAGTTAGATATTTACTAGTTGGTCTTGTTATGAACTTTATTGGTGGATGGGTAACAGACTTTACAACAAGTTATGTTGAGAAACAACAAAAAGTTAAATTAAGTACTGAAGTTAAACTTGAAGGGTGAGGTGACATAAAATGAGTCAAAAAGCTAAAATTGTAAAAGGTTCAGGTGGATTTGGTGGACCATTAGAAATAGGTATTGAAGGTAAAAAAGATAAAGTTATGTATGTTACTGGTGGTCATAAACCAGATATCGTTGATAAAATTTGTGAAATAACTGGAGGAACACCAGTTAATGGTTTTGAAACATCAGTACCTGAAGATGAAATCATGGTTGCTGTTATTGATTGTGGTGGAACTTTGAGATGTGGTATATATCCTCAAAAAGGTATCCCTACAATAAATATAATGGCAACTGGTAAAAGTGGTCCATTAAGACAATATATTACTGAAGAAATTTATGTTTCTAATGTGGATGTTGATCAAGTGACAGTAGCTGGAGAAAGTAATTCTACTGGTAATGATACTGACTCTAACAATTCTGCAGATACTTCAGAAGAAAAAACGACTTATTCTAAGAATAAAAAAATTATGGAAACAAGAGCAGAGCAAGAGAATAAATCACTTTTAACTAAAATAGGTTTAGGTGCAGGTAAAGTAATCAATACTTTCTACCAAGCTGCTCGTGATGCAGTAGAAACGATGTTGCATACAATCATTCCATTTATGGGATTTGTTGCATTACTAATTGGTATTATTCAAGGATCAGGAATTGGTGATTTATTTGCTAAATTTATGTCACCATTAGCAGGTAATATTTGGGGATTATTAGCTATTGGACTTATATGTTCATTACCATTCTTAAGTCCATTATTAGGACCTGGAGGCGTTATTGGTCAAGTATTAGGAACACTTATTGGTGTTGAAATTGGTAAAGGTAACATCCCACCTCATTTAGCATTACCAGCATTATTTGCAATAAATACACAAAATGCTGCAGACTTTATTCCGGTTGGATTAGGTTTAGCAGAAGCAGAAACTAAAACGATTGAAGTTGGTGTGCCATCTGTTCTATATTCACGGTTCTTAAACGGTGTTCCTAGGGTATTCGTCGCCTGGTTAGCAAGCTTCGGTCTATATAAATAATTAAGGAGAGTAAATGACATGTATCAAACAGAGATTAAAAAAATAGGAAAAGATGCTAATGCATTTGAAGCAGAAAAGATGATTATATTATTTGGTGATAACGCACCAAATGAATTAGTAGATTTTTGTTACATTATTGATATTAATCCAGTTGAAAATGAGATTACTGAATCAAATAAATTATTCATTGATGGAACAGAATATAAAATTACAAAAGTAGGTTCTGCAGTAAATAAAAATTTAAATGATTTAGGTCATATTACTTTAAAATTTGATGGAAGTACAAATGCAGAACAATCTGGATCATTATATTTAGAAGACAAAGAAATCGTGACACTTCAAGAAGGTTCAAAGATTGAAATAATTTAAAATAATTAGAACAGAAAAAAGCTTTGAAAGAGCTTTTTTCTGTTTTTTTTATAAAATCACCCAAGAAATATAAGTAATTTTACAACATTGGTCGACCACTTATGAGGCTAATAAGGTTATATACTTGTGGTGTTTTTCACAAAAGTGGATGCTTAACAAAGTGTAAAATTACAGTTGTGCTTATTTTTCAATATGGTAGTATACATAACTATATTGAAAGGGTGTTTATAAAAACATGAAATTCAACAAGAATAAAATAAATGTTGTAGATATGAAACAAACTAAAAAAAGTGTTTATGCTACAGGTATTGGTAATGCTATGGAATGGTTTGACTTTGGTCTTTATTCTTATTTAGCAATTATCATTAGTAAGAATTTCTTTACATCAGTTGAAAATGATGAACTGAAATTAGTATTTACTTTCGCTACATTTGCGATTGCGTTCTTAATGAGACCACTTGGAGGTATTATATTTGGTAAAATCGGCGATAAACTTGGCCGAAAAACCGTTCTTACAACTACTATCGTATTGATGGCAGCTTCAACGTTATTAATTGGATTATTGCCTACTTATGATCAAATAGGTATTTGGGCACCAGTCTTATTATTACTAGCGAGAATTATTCAAGGGTTCTCAACTGGTGGGGAATATGCAGGTGCAATGGTATATATTGCAGAATCTTCTCCAGACAATAGAAGAAGTGCTTTAGGTAGTGGATTAGAAATTGGTACTTTAGGTGGTTATATTTTAGCTTCGTTATTAGCAAGTGGATTATTTATTGGTTTATCAGATGCACAAATGCAAGCATGGGGTTGGAGAATTCCATTCATTCTAGGTGCACCTCTTGGTTTAGTTGGACTTTATTTAAGAAGACATTTAGACGAAACACCAATTTTTGAAAATGATATTTCTGAGAATGATGAAAAACCAGAACCATTCATTTCAATTATTCAAAATCATAAAAAAGATATTATCGTTTGCTTTATAGCAGTTGCGTTCTTTAATATTACAAACTATATGTTACTTTCTTATATGCCGTCATACTTAGACGAAGTAATTGGTATTTCAACTACAGTTAGTACTGTATTGATTACAAGTGTAATGGTTATTATGGTGCCATTAGCATTTATATTCGGTCGTTTAAGTGACAAAATCGGTAACAAAAAAGTTGTGTTATTCGGTACATTTGGTTTAACAGCATTTTCAATGCTAGCGTTCTATTTCATAGGACTTAACCAATTAATGTTTATATCATTAGGTATCTTTATTCTTGGTTTCTTCTTATCAACATATGAAGGTGCAATGCCAAGTTTATTACCAAGTATTTTCTATACAGATGTTCGTTACCGTACATTAGCCGTTACATTTAACGTATCTGTTTCAATATTTGGTGGTACAACACCATTAGTTTCAACATGGTTAGTACATGTCACACAAAATCCATTAGCACCAGCTTATTATTTAACAGCTGTAAGTGTTATAGGATTTGTAACGATACTATTCCTGTTTGAAACAACTTCAGGTAAAGCATTAAAAGGATCATATCCAACAGTATCTTCTAAAAAAGATTTCGAACATGCCGTTAAAAATCCTGAAGATGCACTATGGTGGACAGAACAAGAATTACAAAAAGGTAAAGTAAAAACAGATTAATATATGTAGAAAGCCGGAGACGTTTATGAGGTCTCCGGCTTTTTTTATTGTTTGCTTTTAACAAATAATGATGTGATGAGTCCTAATGCTGCAACTGTACTTATAAAATAAAATACAAATTGTACAGCATGTGCGATTATTTCTCTTCCATTTAAATCACTTGAGTTACCTGTTACTTGTTGTTGTCCGATAGTATAAAGTGTTATAGCTAGTGCTGTACCAGCAGAACCTGCAACTTGCATTAATGTATTCATAGCGGCTGAACCATCTGCATACAAGTTTGGTGGTAGTTGGTTAAGGCCATTCGTTTGAGCTGGCATCATAACCATCGTTACACCTAGAAATAGTACGATGAATAAACAAATGATCACCCAGACAGGTGTAGATGATGAGAGTACGATTGTAAATCCAATACTCGAAATTAATATTAATAAAAATCCAGCTATACAAAAATATCTTGCGCCATATTTATCAAACATTGTTCCGATAATAGGAGATAAAACAAAGTTTGTTGCATTTCCTGGTAATAAGACTAAACCAGCGAGTGCAGCTGATAAAAGTAGGCTACCTTTTAAATAAATAGGTAATAAAATAGCTGTTGATAATATAACCAACATTAATAAGAAAATCATTATGACACCTAACGTAAACATCGGATGTTTAAAGACCGATAGATTTAACATTGGTTCTTTCATTTTTAATTGTCTCATACAGAAAAGTATTAACGCTATTATCGCAACGATAAGTGGTAGCCATACGACAGGAGAACTAATCGAAACTTCTGCCATCGTACTTAATGCGTAAATTAATCCTGCAAATCCAACGGTAGATAAAATGATAGAGATAAAGTCGATTTTTGGTTTTGTAATTTCTGAAACATTACTAATTTTAGCGTATGCGAAAATGGATAAAACGATATAAAATAATGCGCTAAACCAAAAAATAAAATGCCAACTTAATGTTGATATAATAATCCCAGAAAGTGTTGGTCCGATAGCTGGTGCGAGCGTAATGACTAATCCCATTATACCCATTACGATACCACGTTTATTGATTGGGAATATTGTGAGCATAACGGTCATCATAACAGGCAGGATAATACCTGTTCCAATAGCTTGAATGAGACGCCCAATCATCAATATGGCAAAGACAGGTGAATAGGCTGCAAACAAAGTACCGATTAATGAAATAATAAATCCACCTAAAACAAGCTGACGTGTTGTAAACCAACGTGTTAAATAGGCGGAAATTGGAACGAGTATAGCAAGGACTAATAGATAACCAGTTGTTAACCATTGTGCCAGTGGTGCACTTATATGATAATCTTCCATAACATTTGTTAAACCCATGTTTAATGCTGTTTCTCCAAATAAGCCTATAAATGCACCTAACATTAATATTAAGGCCATTGCTTTTGGACTTTTAACTTCTCCTTCTGCTTTGATCATGAATTCTTTAATCTCCTTCTACTAGTGAATACACGATTAATGTGTATTAATATTTTGCTGAGAGCGTATGCAACTAGCAAAAGCATAGTTTGAATTATTAGTATTATTATTAAAATAATAACTCATTTATTTTAGCAGAAATTTCGTTATATTGTCAACTAGGTTTACAAAAAGTTATTCTATTTTCCAATCCATTTTCATAATTTCTATTAATTTATGAACGTTATCTTCACCAATTGTTTCTATAATTTGTTGTTCTAACAACGCTTTATGTTGTTTACTTTCAAGATAACAAGATTCACCGAGAGCAGTTAATTGTATGGACTTTTCTTTCTTGTTACCTTCAACATCTTGTATATCGACTAGGCCTTTGTTGTTTAATTGTTTTACAAATTTATGAACGGCTTGTCTAGAGATATTAACGTGCTTGTTAATATATGCCATCGTTCTTTTATGTTTATAAATTTTAGCCATAATGTACCATTCAGATCCTGAAATATGCATGTCATGTGTTTCGTTCCACATATTTTCTATTCTTGAACGTACAAGTCCATGACGTTCACTGATTAAATCAAATAAATCTAGTTCTTGTAATTCACTATTTGATATCACACTTAAAACCTCAACTTTCCAGCGTATGAATTGTTTCATCTATTCCGAAATATTTTTTTAATATGGCTTTATATTGATCACGTTTGAAGCTTTCTTTTTGTTTATCATTTTTAGACGTAATGGTTAAATGATCATAAGACATGCTTACTCTACCATATTCTTTAGCCATTGTAATAATAAGTTTCTGAACAAATATTGAATCAGGATTGTGTTCATTATAATCTAAATGTTCTATAAAGAAGTCCCACGGCCTACTGATTTCATTTGTTAAATAAGATGTTCGCCATGATTGGTCATCTAACTGTTTTTGAAGGTGAATGACACTATCTTCGTCTAAAATAGCACGATAATGACCGTTAACATCATCAATGACTTGAATATTATCTGGTTGAGAAATTGGAATAGCTTTTGTTGGTAAATCCCCAAATCCTACGTCTGCAATATATGTTTGATCTAAATGTACGAGTGTTGACATATGTGAACCGTCTCTACTCCAATTGTCATCTGGTGTATGAATCGTTCCTGACACACGATCAACGTTAAAACCTTTTTCTTTTAAATAATATTGAAAAATCGTATTTAATTCATAACAAAATCCACCACGATGGCGTTGTACAATTTTGTTAAATAAATCATCAATGTTCACTGAAATTGGTTCATTATTTTGAACGCTAATATTTTCGAAAGGTACAGTGTACATGAATCTTTCGATATAGTGGTTCAAAGTGCGCAAATCTACTTGATTAAAAGATTCTGTATCTATTTTTAAGTAGTCTTCAAATTGTAAAATATTCAACTTAAAACCTCCTATTTAAATCTTAATTCTATTATAAAGGATACATGGATAGAATATGTTAATATAAAATTGATATACAACGTTATTTTAAAGAAAGCTAGGTCATGCATATGAGAATTGGTACCATTTCAGATTTGCATATAGATAGAAGTAAAGATTACTACCCTCAAGATTTTGAATATATTTTAGCTCAAGAAATTACTCACTTGAATTTAGACCTTTTATTAATAGCAGGTGATGTTTCAAATCATTATTTACAGACGATGCAGTTTGTTCAAAATGTTAAGCGTCATTCTAAAGTTGAAGTGCTGTTTATACCAGGCAATCATGATTATTGGAAAAAAGATCAAGAAGAAAAAAGTTCTTATGAAATTTTTGAATATTATAAAGCGCAGCCTGAAAGTATTATAGCAAGTCCATATATTGTGAATGAAGATTGGGCAATTGTCGGGCATAGTGGCTGGTATGATTATAGCTTTGCAGATCAAAACAAATTTAGTATGGAAAGATTAGAACGTAGAAAATATTACGGCTCTACATGGTTAGATAAAGAACATATCGATTGGGGTAAGTCAGACTTAGAGATGTCGCGATTAGCTGCAGAATCCGTGAGAAATGATTTAGAACAGGTGAAAGATAAAAATATTATATTAATGACGCATATTGTGACCAATCGTAAATTTGCAGTTCCAATGCCACATAGAATATTTGATTATTTTAATGCGTTTATAGGTACATCAGACTTTGACAAGTTCTATGAAGCATATCCAATCAAGTACAGCATTATGGGGCATGTGCATTTTCGTAATATAATAGAAGAAAGTGGTATTCAATATATATGTCCATGTCTCGGTTATCAAAGAGAATGGCGAACGACTGATTTAGCAACTGAAATTAAAAATACAATACAAGTTATCGAAATATAAAAATATATATCGCAGAAAATTTATGATTATAATAGGTGATTGAATGAAAAAGTATATATCATTATTTATCATAGCAGGAAGTGTGCATGCACTATTTTCATTGTATTGGGGACTTGGTGGAGAAGCGGGTCTCATAACAGTTGGCTCATGGATCTTCACGTTAAGTGCACAGTTTGGAATATGGATTAATATCGCGCTATTGCTAATAGGTGTATTTAAATTTTTAGCGACCATCGTGCCATTAACATTAACAAATCATTATGATAAGAAAATATATATCATATCTTTAATAGGAAGTATATTTCTGATGATATATGGCGGATTAAACATGATAATTGGCATATTGAAAATGTGTAAAATAATCGAGAACCATAACTATTTTACTGCCTTCGGACAAGCATTCGTGTGGGATCCACTATTTTTATTATGGGGAATCGGATTGTTCGGATATATTATGAAAGTGAAACAGAAAAGATAATGGAAAACGCCACTGGCAGGAGCCAGTGGCGTTTTTTGATGCGATTGAATACTCAATAAATTATTAGTGAATAATAAATTGTCCATAGTTAAGGACAGATATTGAAGTGTAAACGTTTACAATTAAAGTATAATGACACTTAACAGGAGGTGATGACATGTTATTCAGCTCTAAGGAAGAGCAACTCATCAATCAGTTAAACTTTTACGATTTTATCTCTTCCAATGATGTATCTAATAAATTATTAGTCTCATCTAAAACAATCTATAGACTTGTTAAGAAAATTAATGAAGTCACAGAAGAACAATATGGTGAGAAGATGATAGAGTCTGAAACTGGCAAAGGTTATAAAATCAATAAATTTTATATTGATAAGAACATTTATTCAATTGTGACAATCAAGGAAGAAAATTTCTTGTTAGAGATTATGATGAATTTGTTATTTCAACATCCTAAAAAGTTAAGAAAAAATCATATTTTTAGTCAAAGTTATTTTAGTGAGAGTACTGAAGAAAGAAGAATTAGAAGTATCATCGAATATTTAAATGACTTTGATATTAATGTATACAATATGCATAACGTCATTTATGTAAAAGGTGATGAAGTTGATATAAGACGCGCTATTAATGCGATACTACTTTCAATAAATAAAAATCAAGTGCTAGATGATATGGGCTTGGATATTAATGCATCAGATAAACACTTTCTAGATCATCAAATACTTCTTATAGAAGAAAAGTTAAACGTAAATTTATATTACCCATATGACGTCAGCATATTTACTCATTTATATATGGTGTTGAAACGTTATAGAGAAGGTAGAGTCAATCAATTACAAAACCAAGATGCTTTAGATGATGAAGAAAAGGATAAAATGCAACTAAATAAAAATATAAAAGAAACAGCAGATATTCTTTCACATAATTTAAGTAAACATCTTTGTTGCGAATTACATGAATTAGAAGCATTCTTCATTTTTCAAAACTTGTATTCGTTAAATATCGAGAAAAAAGAGTATATGAAAAAGGATAAATTTAATGCAAATGAAATAACCCTTGAATTTGTATCACAATTTTTCGGTATAGAAAAAAGTGATGTAAATGAGAAAGAAAAATTATATCAAGATTTATATAACCATATATTGCCCATGATAGGAAGGCTAAGAATGGGGATAAAGCTTGAAAATAATATGTTGAAAGAATTGATTTTAGAATATCAAGAAACTTTTATTAAACTGTTAGAAATATCTGAAGGTATTAACAAACATTTAAATGAATATGCAGATATTGATGAAGCGGAAGTAGGATATATTTCATTGTATTTTGAAAAATTTAAACTAGAAAAAGAACATAGAAAGAAAGTATTGCTTGTTTGCTCAACTGGTATTGGGACTTCTGAACTGCTTCAAATTAGATTGAAAAATAGTTTTCCAAATTTAAAAATAATATCGACTATGAGTCATAGACAAATGCAGAAAAACAGTAAGTTCATTGAGGAAGAAGTAGATATTATATTTTCAACAATAAGAGTAGATAACAAACATTTTGAAAAACCAGTTATTTGCATCAGTCCAGTGCTTTCTGACAAGGATATAGATCTGATTGATTATTCATTAAAGGAGTTGAGTTAAATGGAAGATACGATCAATTTACAAACAATTATCAACAAAGACTTAATGATTATAAACAGCGATGCAAATAGTAAAGAAGCTATTTTAGAAGATTTATGTAGTTTATTAAAAAATAAACAATATATTGAAAATCAACAGCAATTTTTAGAGGATATATATTTACGAGAAAGTGAAGGCATAACGGGTATTGGAGACGGTATTGCAATACCACATGGGAAGTCTGAATCTGTAAGTGAAACAACTGTCGCAATAGCGACATTAAAAAATAAAATCGCTTGGGAAACGCTAGATGAAGAACCTGTTGAAGTTGTCATATTATTTGCAGTAAAAGATACAGATGCGACGACAACACATATCATCTTATTGCAAAAAGTAGCGACATTATTAGCTAGAGAATCATTCATTAGTGCAATAAAACAAATCAATAATAAAGAAGAATTATACGATTTAATTATAAATGCATAAGGGGAGATTAATATGTTAATCAGTGGTAAAGAAATTTTAAGAGTAGCTAATGAAAATAAATTCGCAGTACCAGCATTTAATGCAGGTTCTGGACAGTTATTAGATGCAGTAATGCAAGCTTGTGAAGAAACTGAATCACCAGTTATGATTGCGATTCATCCAGATGAGTTAAAGTTTTTAACAGATAGTTTCGTTGCTCAAGTTAAATATTTTGCAAATCATAGTAAAGTGCCTGTGTGTATTCATTTAGATCATGGTGCTAGCTATGAACAAGTTATACATGCTATTAAATTAGGTTTTACTTCAGTTATGATTGATGCATCTCATTTACCATTTGAAGAAAATGTCGCGGTTACTAAGAAAGTGGTTGATATTGCTCATCCTGTTGGTGTATCGGTAGAAGCGGAATTAGGAACGATTGGCGATACGGGTAACACGGTTGAAGGTGGTGTGTCTGAAGTAATCTATACAGATCCATCGACTGCACAAGAATTTCTTGAAAGAACGGGTGTTGATAGTTTAGCAATTGCTATAGGAACTGCGCATGGTATATATCCTAAAAACATGAAACCAGAATTAAAGTTAGATATTTTGAAAGAAACAAGTCATCTGACAGATATACCATTAGTACTTCATGGAGGATCAAGTAATCCGGATAATGAAATTCAAGAGGCAGTTAAACTCGGAATTAATAAAATTAACATTTCAAGTGATATTAAAATTGCATTTACGAATAAACTACGTGATGTTTTAGACAATCAAGATAGTGAAGCGAGAGAACCTAATGTGCTCTTCCCATCTTGTATTGAAGAAACTAAGAAAGTTGCTGTAGAAAAAATAAACTTATTTAATTCAGTTAATAAAGCAAATTTATATTAAGGGGTGGATGTTATGAATATAGTAGGTATTGCAGCATGTACTGCAGGTATTGCACACACATATATAGCAAAAGAAAAGTTAACAAATGTAGCAAAAGATAGAGGGCATGAAATTAGTTTAGAAACTCAAGGGTTATCAGGAACACAAGATGAACTTAAACAAGAAGATATTAATAATGCAGATGTGGTATTAATTGCAGCGGATATAAAAATAGGTGGACGTGAAAGATTTGAAGGGAAGAAGGTTGTAGAAGTTCCAACGAGTTTAGTTGTTAAATCACCAACAAAATTAGTTGAAAAGTTAGAAGAGTTGACGATTTAAATCAAAAAGGGGTTTGATAAATAATGATACTCAAAGAAATTGGATTTAAACGACATTTAATGACGGCAATTTCATTCTTTTTACCAATCATTGTTGCATCGGGGTTTTTGTTAGCAATTGGGAACTTAACAGGTGGTCAAGAAATAGAGAATTTTAAAGAAGGATTTAAGTTTTCTGATGCCATGACTACAATGGGTGGATATGGTTTGAGTCTATTGCCCATGATTGTATCAACAGCTATTGCGTACTCTATTGCAGATAAACCGGGAATTGCACCGGGATTAATTGTAGGGATGGTTGCATCTGGTATTGAAGCGGGATTTCTTGGAGGACTCGTAAGTGGTTATATTGTTGGAATAGTTGTTGTCTTATTAACGACTTACATTAAAGTTCCATCATGGATAGAAGGACTCATGCCAACGCTTGTATTTCCTTTTTTAAGTACTTTTATTGCTGGTGTTATTATGTATTATGTTGTTGGTACACCGATCACTTGGTTTACTGAATTGATTACAACATATTTAGGTAACTTAAATACATCTTCACTATTTTTATATGGTGCAATAATAGGTATATTATCTTCTATAGATTATGGAGGACCAATTAATAAAGTTGTGTTTGCATTTGTATTCGCATTATTTTCAGAAGGTATCTATGAACCAGTTACTGTACTTATACTCGCATCTATGGTGACACCATTTGGTTTAACGATGGCATATTTTATAGGAAAAGTAGTTAACAAAAATATTTTTAATAAACAAGAAATTACAACTTTAAAAACTGCCTTTCCGATGGGTGTATGCCAAATTACTGAAGGGTGCTTTCCAATTATTTTAAATGACTTAGGAAAAAATATTATCGCTACGGGAATAGGTGGAGCTATTGGTGGAGGTCTCAGTATGCTATGGGGAGCAGATAGTCATATTCCAGCATCAGGTATGTTTGCATTACCAACTATGACTAATCCTCTTAGTTTTATTTTCGCATTACTGATTGGCTCTTTAGCAACAGCAGTTACAATATTAATATTGAAAAAACGAGTAGATGTAAATGCTGAAGTAGTCGTTAAAGAAAAACAAGAAGAAGAGATTTCATGGGACGATCTTAAAATATCATAATAAAGGTGATAGTTATGAATAGTCATTATAAGAATAAAGTGAAAGAATATTTTTTGTCATCGAATATAAATTTTACAGATTATGAAATTGAAAATATAGAATATGCTGACTTTGGACTCAATCATATTGAAACAGAAGGCCTTAACTTAATTGTTTACGTTAATGATAATGGCTATTGCGCTAAAGAAATGGTGTTGTTGCCACGTCAAACATGCCCAGAACATATACATCCAGACAAACTAGGGAAGAAAGGTAAAATAGAAACTTTTAGGTGTAGAAAAGGAGAAGTATATTTATATGTAGAAGGTGAAAGAAATGTTGGTGAATTATCAGCGAAGATACCAGAAGGAAAGGCTGAATATTATACAGTATTTCATGAAGTACAATTATTGCCAGGAGAACAATATACCATCCCATCACATACAAAACATTGGTTTCAAGCAGGAGAAGAAGGTGCCGTTATATCTGAATTCTCAACAACTAGTTATGATGAACTAGATGAATTTACAGATATTCATGTAGTTAGGTAATTAGCACATATTAAATAGAGAAACGCCACTGGCAGGAGCTAGTGGCGTTTTTCGTCATATAAGATGATAAAGTTTGAATGTCGTAATGGACAGAATTCTGAGAAATCTCCGTAAGAGAGCGCCCATCTAAATACCAGAATTCCGAATAATGATAGTTAGGGCATTCTAATTACCAGAATTCCGAATAATGATAGTTAGCCAAACATTCAACATCACCATCCACACACATTATTTCTGTGATTGTAATTTCTTCGCGATTTGTTGTATTTCTTGTATTTGTTTCGTTGTAGATTTGATTCCACCTGATGAGAAGTACCATGATTTTGCGTCTAAGTTAATGATGTTATTATTTTTTATGGCATCTACGTCTTTAAGTACGTCATTTCCTAGTACTTTCTTACTTGTTCCTTTTCCATCTGTTGCTTTGTCTCTATCCATAGCGAATATGACTTCTGGATCTTTTGAAGCGACGTATTCAAAGCTGACGGGTTGGCCGTGTGGATTTGGTTTCACTTTTTTATCTGCTGGTTTAAATCCAAGTTGATCGTAGAGTAGGCCACCGAATCTTCAGCCTGGTCCGTATGTTGATAATTCACCTTGACTTGTAAGCATCAGCATGACACTGTTATCTATATTTTTAACTGATTTCTTAGCTTTTTGTTCTTCATTTTTAAGTTGATCTGTAAGTTCTTTAGCTTTCTTTTCTTCTCCAAAAATCTTTCCGAGTTTCGTCGTATTATCTGAAACGGATTTTACGACGGCATTATCATCTGAACCTATATAAAGAAGTGATGCGTTAGGGGCAGCTTTTTTAAATTCTTTTAATGTTTCTGTACGATTTGAAAAGATAATCAAATCTGGATCGATTTCAGCTATTTTTTTCAAAATTTGGTTTTCCTAATTCACCGACATTTGTATATTTATCTTTCGTAAAAGATTTTAATTCTTTAGGTAGCATAGAATCACTTGAACCTATTGAAATACCGGCTACATTATTTTCTTTACCGAGTGCTTTAATGATGTCTGTTGCTCCGTAATCAAATGTAACGACTTTTTTAGGATCTTTCGTGATTTTAACTTTTTCGTCTTTCTGTTCTGCATCTCTACCGTCTTTATATTTACCACGTAATTCATATTTTTGGTTAACTGTGACTGTTTCTTTCTTGCTGTCTGAATCACTTGTTCCTTTTGTTTGACCACATGCTGCTAATATAAGTGTGATGACCATTAATAAAAGTAACTTTTTCATTATGTATGCTCCTTTATTCTAATATATTTATTGATGGAACGACTTTAAATAAATCTGTTGATTCTATCATGAATTTTAAAATTCTGACATGACTCATACCTGTAAAGACAACGGTTCTATCATGGTTGAGCGCATTTTTCATGATGTGGTTGGCCATAAATTGATTACGTTCTAACCATTCAAGTGAAAAGGCGATACCTGGACTATCTGCAAGTGAACGAATAGCAAAAACTTGTTCTAAAGGAATGACTGAATCTTGATATTCCGTTAACTGTTCATATAATGATAAATCTTGTCCCTTTTTATTTTGATGACTTTGTTTTGCTTCGTTTAAATGTTGGTATAGTATAGGGTTATCATTTTCAAGGTATTCATCTGCAAATGCTGCACGAATCTTACGTGTTTGCATTTGATTGTTGTCCATTGGTATAACAGTTGGTAAATTTAATTTTAATGCGAGTGGTATCGCTAAAAAATGATGTTCGTTGAGTTGAAGCGGCAAATGTTTACGGGATAATTGATTAAAGTCTTTATCTAATTGATTTTTATTTTTAATATCTCATTCAATTGCGATTAAATCTGGATTGTATTGCTGTAATTTATTCAAAATGACTTTAGCGTCTTCTAAGTATCGTTGATAAGTTTCTAAAAAATATTGATTGCTTTGGTCTAACCGAATATGTGGCGTACCAATGATGCAAATTTCTTTTTGTGACAATTTGACACCTCCTTAATTGATAATCGTTATCAATTATACATGAACGTTTTTATAAATACAATGTTGCTATTATTTTAAGATAATTAAATAATAATGTTATAATTAAATAATAGAAAATTTGGATTCAAGAAAGGGCTGGAAGTATGTTTTTAGCTTGGAATGAAATGAGACGAAATAAGACGAAGTTTGGTCTAATCATTGGCGTATTAGTTATGATTAGCTATCTTTTATTCTTATTATCAGGATTAGCAAATGGTTTGATGAATATGAATAGGGAAGCAGTCGATTTATGGAAAGCAGATGCGATTGTATTGAATAAAGATGCCAATCAAACAGTTGCACAATCATCTATTAATACAGATGATGTTAAAGGCAAATTTGATAAAAGCGAAGGCTTAAAGCAAACAGCTGTTATTGCTTCAGACGGTAAAAATAAAGAGAATGCGACGGTCTTTGGTATCGATGGAGAAGGTTTCTTAATGCCTAAAATAGAAGACGGTAAACTTTTTGAGAAGAATAATGAAGTCGTTGCAGATTATACTTTAAAAACAAAAGGCTTCAAAATCGGGGACACATTAACACTTTCAAATAGTGATGAAGAATTAAAAATTGTCGGTTTCTCAGTGAGTTCTAAATTTAATGCATCACCTGTTTTATTTACAAATAATGAAACGATTGGGAAATTAAATCCGATGTTAAAAGACGATAAGATCAATGCGCTAGTCGTTAAAGATAAAAATTGGAAAGATGTTGAATTAAACAAAGATTTAGAAGTTGATGACATTGAATCATTTATTACGAAGTTACCAGGCTATCAAGCGCAAAATTTAACATTAAACTTTATGATTGTGTTCTTATTTGCGATTTCAGCAATGGTTATTGGTATATTCTTATACATTATTACGTTACAAAAGAGAAATTTATTTGGTGTCTTAAAAGCACAAGGATTAACGAATGGCTTTTTAGCACGTTCAGTCATGAGCCAAACGATTATTATCGCTTTAATCGGTACATTGATTGGCTTTGGATTAACGGTGTTAACAGGTTCGTTCTTACCAGAAGCAGTGCCTATTAAATTTGATTATTTAACAATGTTGTTATACGGTATCGTGCTTATTATCGTCGCAATTTTAGGTAGTTTATTCTCAGTATTAAGTATACGAAAAGTAGAACCATTGAAAGTCATTAGTTAGGAGGCGGAATCATGTTAGCATTTGAGAATGTCACAAAGTCATTTAAAGACGGTAATAGAACGATAGAAGCAGTAAAATCAACCAACTTTAAATTAGAAAAAGGCGAACTAGTTGCCATTATTGGACCATCAGGATCAGGGAAAAGTACATTGTTAACAATGGCAGGTGCCTTGCAATTACCATCAGAAGGTACTGTGTCTTTAAACGGTCAAAATATCAATCAATTTAATGAAAAACAATTATCTAAACTACGATTAAAAGAAATCGGATTTATACTTCAAACAAGTAATTTAATACCGTTTTTAACCGTACAACAACAATTTGAATTACTTAAAAAAGTGAAAAAAGACGTCATGAATGAAGAAGAACATACAAGGTTATTGAAACAACTCGGTTTGGATAAAATTTTATCTCAATTACCAAGTGAAATATCAGGTGGGCAAAAACAAAGAGTGGCTATCGCTAAAGCACTTTACACAAATCCATCGGTTATATTAGCAGACGAACCGACTGCATCATTAGATACAGAAAATGCAATAGAAGTTATGGAAATATTGAGAAGAGAAACAAAAGAATTAAATAAATTATGTATTATCGTAACGCACGATCAAAGACTGACATCATACTGTGATAAAGTATTTAAAATGGTAGATGGTGAGTTGAAAGAAGAAGCATAACGAGGTTGATTAAATAGAAGAATATATAAAAGGCTAGGATATTAAGGCACTGCACCCTTACTAAGGGAGCTCAATAAAAACACTATTTTCTAGGCTGCTAATTCCCTATATTCTATAGGGGATAAGTAGCCTAGTT